>CBILOJ010000147.1:0-5212 GCA_966238525.1 uncultured Methylophilaceae bacterium
GTCTGCTTGCCGTCCTTGCTGGCGGCATCGCAGCTCGGTTTCTGATGTATATGAAAGCCGTGTGCGCCGGGCGAAAGCTGGTGCAGGTCGGGGGTGATGACGAGGCCTTGATCGCTGTCGGCAAACGTCACGGTGCCGATTTTTTCACCGATACCGTTGGCGGAAACGGTATGAACTTCCGCGGTTTTGTCAGCTGCCGCGGCGGGCAGCGCGAGGGCAAGCAAGGTGGCGGTCAATAATTTTCTGGCATGCATGGCAGTTCTCCTGAGTGATTGGTAACAGACTGTAACATTGGTCAACTGGATGATTTGAGGGTTCGTTGAGTTGCCAGCCATTTCGGCTACACGGAAAGGATAGCATCATGAAATTGACCCAGATGATAGCGCTGTTTGCCGCGACCGGTATGTTTCTTACCGGACAAGCCTATGCGCAGGAAGCACCGGCGACGCCCAAGGCGGAGCATGTGATGAAAGCCGATACCGACCAGGACGGCAAGATCAGCCGCGACGAATTCCGCACTGCGCAGGAGGCGCGCGGCGACAAGCACTTCCAACGCCTGGACGCGAATAAGGACGGCTTCATCGACAAATCGGAGAGAATGGCGGCGTTTTCCAAGAAATGCGCTTCCCGCCATCGTCACGACAAGGGCGGTAAAGGCGAGCCCAGCTAATCTCCAGGCTAAGCTAGTCCGCAAGCAGGCATCGGGAAACCGCTGCCTGCTTTTTATTTATTTACCCATCGCGGACTGTTAGCATTGCGGTCTTATGAAGCACGAACACACCCATACCCACGATAGCCACGACCATCATCATTCTGCCCATGAGGTATGGCTGTGGCCGCTGCTGCTTATTTCCGGTTTTGCCGTGGTCGAAGCCGTAGGCGGCTGGCTGACCGGCTCGCTCGCATTGCTCGGTGATGCCGGCCACATGGTTTCCGATGCCGCCGCGCTGGCGCTGGCCTGGCTCGGCAGCTGGATTGCGCGCAAACCAGCCTCCAAACAGCATAGCTTCGGCCTCATGCGCGCCGAGGTCATCGTGGCACTGGTCAACGGCTTGCTTATGCTGTTCGTCATCACCTTCATCGTGCTGGAAGCCATCGAGCGGTTGCAGACGCCGCGGCCGGTCCTGGGCGGCGAGGTCATGCTGATCGCCTTGCTCGGTTTGGTCGTCAACGTCATCGTTGCCCTGAAATTGCATGGTCATCAGGACAGCATGAACAATCGTGCCGCATTGCTGCACGTGCTCGGCGACCTGCTCGGCTCGGTGGCGGCGCTGGCCGCCGGCGCCGTGATCTATTTCACCGGCTGGATGCCGATCGACCCCATCCTGTCGCTGTTCATTTCGGCGCTGATCCTGATTTCCACCGTCAAGCTGCTGCGCGAAGTCGTGCATGTGCTGATGGAAGGCGTGCCGGCGCATCTCGAAATCGGCGAGGTCACCGACGCGCTGACCGCGATACCGCGCGTGCAGGAAATCCATAGCGTTCATATCTGGGCGCTGTCGTCGCAAGTTTCGGCGTTGTCGGCGCACGTGGTGCTCAAGGACATGCAGACCTGGCATGAGGTGCTGCCCGATCTGCGCCGCATGTTGCACGAGCGTTTTTCCATCGATCACGTCACTTTGCAGCCTGAAACCGTCGAGGCACTGAACGCCGGCGCGGTCGACTGCTGGCTGACCAGAAAGTAATCCCATCATGCAGACTTTCGACAGCGAATGCCGGCTGTGCCCGCGGCTGGCCGGTTTTCTCGACGATGTGCGGATACGCCAGCCGGCTTATTATGCCAAGCCGGTGCCGCCATTCGGCGACGCCGCGCCCCGGCTGTTCATTGTCGGCCTCGCACCGGGCATGCACGGCGCCAACCGTACCGGAAGACCCTTCACCGGCGACTATGCCGGTGTGCTGCTCTACGAAACCCTGCATCGCTACGGTTTTGCCAGTGCGCCGCAATCGCTGGCGTCCGATGACGGACTGCAGCTTACCGGTTGCCGCATCAGCAATGCGGTGAAATGCCTGCCGCCGGAGAACAAGCCGACGGGTGCTGAAATCAATACCTGCAATAATTTTCTCGCAGCCGAACTGGCAGCATTGCCGGCCGATACCGTGATCCTCGCGCTGGGCAGTGTCGCCCACCTGGCGGTGCTCAAGGCGATGCGTCTCAAGGTGGCGGCTTACAAGTTCGCCCATGCCGCACGGCACGCGTTGCCGAGCGGCCATGTGCTCTATGATAGCTACCACTGCAGCCGCTACAATACCCAGACGAAGCGCCTGACCGCAGCGATGTTTCATGGCGTTTTCGACCTGATCAATGTTGAATTGAGGAGAATCTAATGCCTTACATCAATGTCAAACTCGCGGGTTCGCTCTCGCACGAGCAGAAAGCCAAGATCGCCAAGGAAATCACCGATACGATGGAGCGCATTGCGCACAAGCCGAAGTCCTACACCTATATCACTTTCGACGAGGTGGAAATGGAAGACTGGGCCATCGCCGGCGAGCTCCTGGGCGGCAAGTAAACAAGCGTCATCCTTGGCAGGGCGCCGCTGCTCTCTAGCGAGCGCGGCGCCCTGCGGATTTTTATGCTTCAGTTCCTTATGTTTGCCTCTATATGTTTGACCCCAAGCCCGTACTGAAATCGTTACCTAATCTGCCCGGCGTCTACCGCATGATCAATGCGCAGGACGAGGTCATCTACGTCGGCAAGGCGCGCGACCTCAAGAAGCGCGTCGCTTCCTATTTCATCAAGACCCTGCCCAGCCCACGCACGCGCATGATGGTGTCCAACATCGCGCGCATCGAAACCACGGTGACGCGCTCCGAAGCCGAGGCGTTGCTGCTCGAGAACAACCTGATCAAGAGCTTCATGCCGCGCTACAACGTGTTGTTCCGCGACGACAAGTCTTATCCCTACATCGCGTTGACCGGCGACGAATTCCCGCGCCTGGCGTTCCATCGCGGCACCCAGCGCAAGGGCTGCCAGTATTTCGGGCCGTTCCCGAGCGCGAGCGCCGTGCGCGAAAGCATCCAGCTGCTGCAGAAGGTGTTCCGCCTGCGCACCTGCGAGGATTCGGTATTCGCCAACCGTTCGCGGCCGTGCCTGCTCTATCAGATCGAACGCTGCACGGCGCCGTGCGTGGACTATATTTCGGCCGAGGAATACGGGCGCGACGTCGCCCATGCCGCCATGTTCCTGCAGGGGCGCGAACAGCAGGTTATGGACGAGCTCGGCCAGAAGATGAACGAGGCGGCCGAGCACCAGGAATACGAACGCGCCGTGGTGTTCCGCGATCGCATCCAGAGCCTGCATCAGGTGCAGGCCAAGCAGTTCGTCGCCGATTTCAACGTGGCCGATGCCGATGTCGTCGCCTGCGCCGAGCTGCAGGGTACGCACTGCGTCAATCTGGTGATGATCCGTGGTGGCCGTCATATCGGCGACAAATGTTTTTTCCCGAAAAATGCCGAGGGCTACGACATCGCCACCACGGTGGAGGCTTTCCTCGAGCAGCACTATGTGGCGCAGGCCATCCCGCCGCTCGTCATCGTTGGCGTACCGGTAGATACGATCACGCTGGAAGAAGTGTTCACCGAGCAGGCCGGGCGTCGCATACGCATCAACACCAACCCGATCGGCGACAAACGCGTCTGGCTCAAGATGGCTGAAACCAACGCCGAACTTGCGCTGCAGCAGCGCGCAGCGCAAGAGGCCAACCAGCAGGGGCGATTGCAGGCGCTGCGCGATGCGCTCGACCTCGGCGACAGCGTCGAGCGTATCGAGTGCTTCGATATCAGCCATACCATGGGCGAAGCCACCGTGGCTTCCTGCGTCGTCTACGATCGCGGCGCCATGCAAAATTCGGAATATCGGCGCTACAACATCACCGATATCACACCGGGCGATGACTATGCCGCCATGCGGGAAGTGCTGACGCGGCGCTATCGCAAGATTGCGGCAGGCGAGGGCAAGTTGCCCGATCTCGTCTTTATCGACGGCGGCAAGGGCCAGCTCGGCGTGGCGGTCGACGTCATGCACGAAGTCGGTTTGCCCGACCTGCAGCTGGTCGGCATCGCCAAGGGCGAAGAGCGCAAGCCGGGGCTGGAGCAATTGTTCTTCCCCGAACGCGATACGCCGGTCAGCCTGAAAAAGGACAACGCCGGCCTGCATCTGCTGCAGCAGATACGCGACGAAGCGCACCGTTTTGCCATCACCGGCCATCGCGCGCGTCGTGGCAAGGCGCGCATGCATTCCTCGCTTGAGGATATCGAAGGCATAGGCGCCAAGCGCCGCAAGAACCTGCTGACGCGCTTCGGTGGTCTCGACGGGGTGAAAAACGCCAGTGTGGACGACCTGGCGCAGGTGGACGGCATCAGCCGCCTGCTGGCGGAGAAAATCTACCAGCAACTGCATTAGCCACGGCATGCCTGCGCTTGCCTTGCCGCGCGCCTTGCGCATATGCTATCGCTATTCGGCGCGCCAGCATTTCTGCGCGAATAATCTATAAATCGCTCGCCGCACGGCGCATCACACTATCAGAGGCCTTATCGATGCAGTGGAATATCCCCAACAGTCTAACCGTGCTGCGCATTCTGCTGATCCCGGTTTTCGTCGGAATTTTCTACGTATCGCCCGAAACCGTACCCGCGCACTGGAAAAACTTCACCGCCACGCTGGTGTTTGCGCTGGCTGCCATCACCGATTGGCTGGACGGCTATCTCGCGCGCGCACTGAACCAGACCTCGGCTTTTGGCGCTTTTCTCGATCCGGTCGCGGATAAGCTCATGGTGGCGGCGGCGCTCATCGTGCTGGTGGAGTTCGGCCGTGTCGGTGCGCTGATCGCGCTGATCATCATTGGCCGCGAAATTGCCATCAGCGCCTTGCGCGAATGGATGGCCAGCATGGGCGACCGCAACAGCGTCGCCGTCGCCTGGCTGGGCAAGTTCAAGACTGCCGCGCAGATGGCAGCCATCCTGTTTTTGCTCTATTACGACTCGCTCGGCGCCCTCGACATAAAATTTATCGGTGAGATATTGATCGATGTCGCGGCATTTTTGACATTGCTCTCAATGGCTTATTATTTGAAGGAAGCCTGGCCGCGCATGCGCGCCAAATAAGATGCGCTTCACAGCCTTGACACGGGTCCGAAAGTCATTAAAATGCAGCCTTCTTTACGCGGGAATAGCTCAGTTGGTAGAGCGCAACCTTGCCAAGGTTGAGGTC
>CBILOJ010000148.1:0-5121 GCA_966238525.1 uncultured Methylophilaceae bacterium
CGCCATACCGCGACATGATGAAAGCTTACGCGCGCGAGAACGATCTGGACGAAGCCTGGGTGTACGGCCTGATCCGCCAGGAGAGCCGGTTCATCAGCTATGCGAGGTCGGGGGCCGGGGCTTCCGGTCTGATGCAGGTGATGCCGGCGACCGCGAAATGGATAGCCAAGCGCCTCGGCATCAAGCGCTTCCAGCCGAGCACGATCACCCAGCTCGAGACCAACATCCGCTTCGGCACGCACTACCTGCGCTACAGCCTGGATCGCATGGACGGCCAGGCGCTGATGGCCACCGCCGGCTACAATGCGGGCCCGAGCCGGCCCAAGCGCTGGGCGGCGGCACAGCCGCTCGAGGGCGCCATCTACGCCGAAACCATCCCGTTCAGCGAAACGCGCGACTATGTGAAAAAAGTCATGAGCAACGCTTATTATTATGCGCAGCGCCTCGGCAACAAGGCACAGACGCTGAAGCAGCGCCTCGGCGTCGTGCCCGGCAGCGGTTCGGAAGCGGACGCGGTGCTGCTGGTGGACGAGGCCGAATGACAACGGCATGGGAGTGGTGAATGCGTATTGAAAAAGTCTGCGTGCTCGGCGGTTCCGGATTCGTCGGCAGCGCGCTCGTCTATCGCCTCGATGCGGCAGGCTACCAGGTCAAGGTGCTGACGCGCCGGCGCGAAGCCAGCAAGCATCTGATCCTGCTGCCGCGCGTGGACGTGGTCGAATGCGACATCATGGACGATGTCGCGCTGGCGCAGGAGATTGCAGGCTGCGATGCCGTGATCAACCTGGTCGGCATCCTGCATGAAAGCCGCAGCGCCACGTTTGACGCCGTGCATGTCCAGCTGCCGCGACGGCTGGTGCAGATCTGCCGCAACAATGGCGTACGCCGGCTGCTGCACATGAGCGCACTGCATGCCAACGGCGATGCGCCCAGCGCTTATCTGCGCAGCAAGGGCGCCGGCGAAGCCGAAGTCATGAAGGAAGCGCTGCTGGCCGAACCGGTGCTGCTGCGCCACGGCTACCAGTTGCAGGTCACGGTGTTCCGGCCATCGGTGATCTTCGGTCGCGGTGACCATTTCCTCAATCTGTTCGCCAAGCTGGTGCGCTTTCTGCCCGTGGTCGCCCTGGCCAAGCCCGATGCCCGCTTCCAGCCGGTGTGGGTGGAGGATGTTGCACGGGCCTTCGTCGCCAGCCTGGAGCGGGTCGAGACCTTCGGCAAAGGATACGATTTATGCGGCCCCCGCATTTATACCTTGCGCGAACTGGTGCAACTGGTGGCCGATACCCTAGGTGTGCAGCGCCGCATCGTCGGTCTCAGCGATCGGCTTTCCGCTTGGCAGGCGCGTGTGCTCGAGAAGCTGCCGGGCAAGCTGTTGACGCGCGACAACCTGGCTTCGATGCAGGTCGACAGCGTCTGCGATGCCGGTTTTCCACGCGTGCTCGGCATCGAGTCCGCCGTGCTGGAAACCGTGCTGCCCGACTATCTCACCAATCGCACCGTGCGCAACACCTACAATCGTTACCGTGGACGTGCCGGCCGATGAGCTGCCGGCATCACGCTTCCTGGTAATGGGGCAGTGCTCATGAAAGCCTACATTGTCGGCGGCGCCGTGCGCGATGAGCTGCTGGGCCTGCCGGTCAAGGATCGCGACCATGTCGTCGTCGGCGCAACGCCGGAACAGATGGTGGAACTGGGCTATCGGCCGGTGGGCAAGGATTTTCCCGTCTTCCTGCACCCGGAAACCCACGAGGAGTACGCCCTCGCACGCACTGAGCGCAAGACCGGCAAGGGCTACAAGGGTTTCCAGGTCTATGCCGCGCCCGAAGTCACGCTCGAAGACGATCTCGCACGGCGCGATCTCACGATCAACGCCATCGCCAGAAGCGAGAACGGCAAGCTCATCGATCCTTACCATGGCCGCGCCGATCTCGAAAACAGATGGTTGCGCCACGTCAGTCCGGCGTTTGCCGAAGACCCGGTGCGTATCCTGCGCGCCGCGCGTTTCGCCGCACGCTTTACCGAATTCAGCGTGGCGCCGGAAACCTTGGCCCTGATGCGGCAGATGGTGGAGGATGGTGAAGTCGATGCGCTGGTGGCCGAGCGCGTCTGGCAGGAACTGGCCAAGGGGCTGATGGAAGAAAAGCCGTCGCGCATGTTCGAAGTGCTGCGCGAATGCGGCGCGCTGAAGCGCCTCCTGCCCGAGCTCGATCGCCTATGGGGCGTACCGCAGCCGCCGCAGCATCATCCTGAAGTCGATACCGGCGTGCACGTCATGATGGTGATCGATTACGCCGCCTCACGCGGCTATTCGCTGCCCGTACGCTTCGCCGCGCTCACGCATGATCTCGGCAAGGGCACGACGCCTGCGGATGTATTGCCGCGGCATATCGGCCATGAAGACCGCAGCGTGCATCTGCTCAAGGATGTGTGCAAACGCTTGCGCGTGCCCAACGATTGCAAGGAGCTGGCGCACATCGTCGCCAAATTCCACGGCAAGGTGCACCAAGCCAAGGTTATGCGTTCCGATACACTGGTACGGTTTCTGCAGGAGGTGGATGCCATACGCCAGCCTCAGCGTTTCCAGGAATTTCTCAAAGCTTGTGAATGTGATTCACGCGGACGTACAGGGATGGAACATGCGGATTTCCCGGAAGAGCCTTATCTGCTAAAAATGCTGGATGCTGCGATGGCAGTAAATGCGGGAAGAATTGCGAAAGAGATGAGCGATCCGGCGAAGATTAAGGAAGCGGTATTTGAGGCGAGGGTGGAAGCGGTGAAAGCCATTACGGCTGGTTGAATTCCATGATCGTTATTCCGAGCTTGATCCTCCATCATCAGCCCGCATTCGCGGGCTTTTTAGTGCCGGTGGTTGTGCTGCTCGGCGCGGCAGAACGAGTGAAAAAGATAAAGCCCAATCCTCTGTAATTCGTCATTCCGGCGCAAGGCGGCAGTTATTCGTAGGGCGTCAATAGGCAAAGCCGTATTGCGCTTTTGGCTAATACGCCCTACGAGCTTCTCCTGCAAATGCGCTGCTCATAGGGGAGCAACAGTGTGAGTCAAGCAGATTTATCTATCTAATTAAATCCAATTGCAACTGCAAGAACTCCATCGGCTTGCGCTTGAATCCACTCTTGGCGAACTGCTGCCAGCGACCGATCACGAAACAGATCAATAAATTCGCTTTGGCTTCCGGCTCCAACTGACGGCCAGTTTGGGTTTCGGCAATACGCAGGCTTTGCTTGAGTGTGGATTCGATGCGATCGTAAAGCTGGTTGATGCGGGTCTGCAGGCCGTCGTCCTCGTTGACCAGAGCGTCGCCGATCAATACACGCGTCATGCCGGGGTTTTTTTCAGCGAACATCAATAGCACGGTGACGATGCGATGCACCTGGGCGAGGCCGTCCTGTTCTTCGCTGCCGATCTTGTTGATGAGGCCGAACAGGCTTTGTTCGATGAATTCGATGAGGCCGGCAAACATCTGCGCCTTGCCGTAGAAATGGCGGTAAAGCGCGGCTTCGGAAACGTCGAGCCGGGCGGCGAGCGCGGCCGTGGTGATTTTTTCCGGCTTGGGCGATTCCAGCATCTTGGCCAGCGTTTCGAGAATTTGTTGTTTTCTTTCCCCTGATCTTGCTGCCATGATTTCCCCTTATTTAAAGCATCGTTCTTGTAAGCTTGAGTACGCTGGAAACACGCGCATCCACGTAGCTCGGTTTTTGTAGTGTTCCGGTGATGTGCACCGTTTTCATGCCCATGCGCTTGGCGGTTCTTAGCGCCGCCAGATTGTCTTCCACCATCACGCAATCGCCGGGCCGGGCCTTGAGCTGTCCGAGCAGGCGCCTGAAGCCGCGTACGGCCGGCTTGGGATGGAAACGCGTCGATTCCACGCTGAAGACCGTTTCGAACAAATCGGCGATGCCCAGCAAGTCCAGAACACGTAAAGCATACGACATCGGTGCGTTAGTGAACACTACCTTACGTCCCGAGAGGCGCTGGATAAAGTGCCGGAGCCGCTTGGTCTTGATCACCATTTGCGGCAGCTCCATGAGTTCGTGCGTGGTGCGGAGGAAATGATAGGGGTCGGTGCCATGATGGCGCATGAGACCCTTGAGCGTGGCGCCGTAGACCTGCCAATAGTGCTGGCGCAGCCGAAACGCGGCCGGCTCGTCGAGCGCGAGCGTGTCCATGATGTAGCGCGTCATGGCCTGGTTGAGCTGGGGGAATATCTGGGTGCTGGCGTCGTGCAGCGTATCGTCGAGATCGAAGATCCAGACGCGAGGGGAGGTTGGAGGTTTTAATTCAGCCACGGGTGAACACGGATAAACGCAGATGGAAAATTCAATGACTGTATTCTGGCGATCGAATCATCTGCGTTTATCCGCGTTCATCCGCGGCCGGAAATCATTTGGCCTTGATCAGGGTGCCGACGCCGTCGTCGGTAAGCACTTCGAGCAGCAGTGCATGTTCGACGCGGCCGTCGATGATATGCACGGACTTGACGCCGCTTCTCGCCGCATCGAGCGCCGAGCCGATCTTGGGCAGCATGCCGCCTGATAATGTGCCGTCGGCGACGAGATTGTCGATTTCCTTCGGCGTCAGCCCGGTCAGCAGATTGCCGCTCTTGTCGAGCACGCCCGGCGTGTTGGTGAGCAGGATGAGTTTTTCCGCGCCCAGCACTTCAGCCAGCTTGCCCGCCACGACATCGGCATTGATGTTGTAGGTTTCTCCGTCGGGACCGACGCCGATGGGCGCGATCACCGGGATGAAATCGCCGCCGTCGAGGAACTGGATCAACGTGGGGTCGATAGCGGTGATTTCGCCGACCTGGCCGATGTCGATCTTGCGTTCCGGATTTTCCTTGTCCTGCATCAGCAATTTGTGCGCGTGGATGAACTTGCCGTCCTGGCCGGTGAGGCCAACGGCCTTGCCGCCGTGACGGTTGATCATGTGCACGATTTCCTTGTTGACCTGGCCGCCGAGCACCATCTCGACGATGTCCATCGTCTCTTCGTCGGTCACGCGCATGCCCTGGATGAATTCGCCCTTCTTGCCCAGGCGATCCAGCCATTCGTTGATCTGCGGGCCGCCGCCGTGCACCACCACCGGGTTCATGCCGACCAGCTT
>CBILOJ010000149.1:0-5108 GCA_966238525.1 uncultured Methylophilaceae bacterium
CCGACCAGCTGTTCATCCTGATCGATCAGCTGGGTGCATGGATCGATGTCATCGAAAACACGGCGCAGTTGCCGGCCGATGCCGATGACGGCATGATGCACCTGCTGGACAAGCTTAATCCTTACCTGCCGGCTTTGGCCCAACCGGGGCAACCCGCCGCCAGTACCGATTTCAGCTGGGTCTCCCAGCTTCCCGAGCATGCCTGGCTGATCGCGCCCGCCAGGCATGCAACGAGTTTGACGGCTATCGTCTATACCCCCGATGAGGGCTGCTTCTTTACCGGCGACGATCCCTTGCTCGTCACGCAGAATCTTCCAGGTCTTTGCGCGTTGCATGCCGAGCCCGTGAGCCCGCTTCCGTCCCTCGCAGAGCTGGAGATCTACCATTGTCATCTGCGTTTTCTTGCGCTCTCTACCGCGCCCTTGAGCGAGGTCAAGGCCTATTGCGCTCCGCTTTATGAGCAAACGGTGGTCCAGGTCGTCAACGATTCCCCGGCCGAACCTGGCACGACGGATCAAGGCACGGCGGACCGGCGCATGTTCGATCAGCTCATTGCGGCACAATTGAAAGTGCTGGAATCGCCGGATCTCTTCGGCGTCAACCGCACTCGCCTGGAAGCCTGCATACAAACCGTGGCCAATACGCTGCGCTATATGAAGATGGCCGATGCGCTGGCCCGGTTCGAGGCGCTTTGTGAAGAAGCATTCGAATCCGCAAACACAGCGGAATTAGGCAAATTCCTATCCGCGCTGCCCAGCGCCAAGACAACGACTGTCCCGAATACGGCTGCGGCCAAAGCGCCGATCCAGGCGAGCCGCTTCGTCAAAGTGGAGCAGGCCAAGATCGACCAACTGCTAAACCTGATCGGCGAGATGACGGTGGCGAAGAACAGCCTGCTCTACCTGGCCGAGCAGGCCTCGGATTTTTCGCGCGAGTTTTCCCGTGAATTGAAAGACCGCTATGGCGAGATCGAGCATATCGCGCAGGATATGCAGGACATTGCGACCCGCATCCGCATGACGCCGCTTTCGGCCGTGTTCCAGCGCCTGCCCAAGCTGGTGCGGGACTTGGCCCGGGAGCTGGATCGGCAAGTCCAGTTCAATATCGAGGGCGAAGACACCGAGGCCGACAAGAACATCATTGAAGTGCTGGCCGAGCCGTTGCTGCATATGCTGCGCAACAGCATCGTCCATGGCGTTGAAAGCCCGGAGGAAAGAATCACCGCAGGCAAGGATGCGGAGGCGAGCATCAGCATCCGCGCCTTTCACCGCAGCGATAATGTCGTGATCGAAGTGCATGACGACGGCAGGGGCATCGACCCGGAACAGGTCAAGCGCAAGGCGGTCGCCAGCCAATTGCTGAGCCAGGATCAGGCGGATGCCCTCGATCATCGTGAAGCCTTGCGTTTGATCTTCATGCCCGGATTTTCCACGACCGAACAAGTGACGGATTTATCGGGACGGGGCGTGGGCATGGATGTGGTGAAATCCACCATCGAGCGCGCGGGTGGCAGCGTTGAAATCGCAAGCAGCACTGGCAAGGATTCCGGTACCACGGTGACCCTCACGCTGCCGCTCTTCATCGTATCCAGCCAAGTCATGACCATCCGTGTGGCCGATCAGCTTTTCGGCGTTCCCATGCTGCAGGTGCGGCATACCTTGCGGATACCAAAGGGCGAAATACGCCGCATCAAGAAGACAGAGACCTTCGTCCATCGCGACGAGATCTTTCCGTTGCTGCGCTTGCATCGCTTATTGGATCTGCCGGTCCATGCGCCTAGGCAGCAGGACGAAGTTTCGATCTTGCTGGTCCGGGTACAGCAGGGCACGCTGGGCCTGGTCGTCGACGATTTTTCCGAACCCGTGGACGTGGTATCGAAGCCCATGAGCGGTATCCTGCATAGCCTGAGCAGCTTCGCCGGCAGCGCACTTCTCGCCGATGGCTCGGTTTTGCTGATACTCGATCTGGAGGAGCTGCTGGATGGCCATTGAATTCAACGCCGCGGTGGCCAGGTTCGAGGGACAGTGTCGCCTGGAAGAGGCGAGTGCCTTATTCGAATGGCTGGAACAAACGCCCGCGGCAAAAATCGACCTGACGGATTGCGAACACATCCATACCGCCATCCTGCAGATATTGATGGTGGCGAAACCCGAAATGCTGGCGCCTCCCGCTAGCCAGTTCCTGAGGCAGTGGCTGCTTGCCTATATCCGTTGAGTGCTGGCTGAAGATATAAATCGCGCGTTGCAAACGCCGGTCCTCGCCTAATTCTCCACTCGTCTAGATGCAACCCATTCGAATGGCTTGTTTCGTTTCCATACTTATGGAAATATAGATGAATGGATGCCAAATCAGCTGTGCAGCTACTTGCCTCGATCGCCCAAGTGGCAAGACTGGAAATTTTTCGTTTGCTGATACAGGCCGGCCCGGAAGGGATGGCGGCTGGCGCCATAGCCGAAAATCTAGGCATTCCGGCCAGTACGCTCTCGTTTCACCTGAAAGAGCTGACACATGCGGGACTCGTCACGCCTCAGCCGCAAAGCCGCTTCATCTACTATTCGGCCAACTATGAAGCCATGAACGAGCTGCTGGCCTATCTGACCGAAAATTGCTGCTCCGGCCACCAGAATTGTGCCCCTGGCACCGCCTGCAATCCCCAAGAGAAGGAGAGAACAGCATGAAGCGTATGCATCTGCATGTCGCCGTCGACGACCTCGCACAGAGTATCCGTTTTTACAGCACCTTGTTCGGCGCGGCGCCCACCATTAGTAAGCCCGATTACGCCAAATGGATGCTGGAGGATCCAATGGTCAATTTCGCCATCAGCCAGCGCGGCGCCAAGCCTGGCCTCGATCATATCGGCATCCAGGTTGAAAGCGACAGCGAGCTCGACGATATCCGCCAACGCCTGGAACGGGCCGATCTGGCGATGCTGACCGAGGCAGGCACGACTTGCTGTTACGCCAAATCGGACAAGCATTGGGTGCAAGACCCAACCGGCCTTGCCTGGGAAGCCTACCGCACGCTCGATAGCGCTCCCACCTTCAATGAACAGCCCGAACAGGAGGCCGCCGCCTGCTGTACGCCTGCACTGGAAAAAGTGCAGTTCATCCCACGCAAGGGCAAAGCCGTATGACAAGCCAGACGGCAACCGTAGAAGCGCGGCCGGGCATTGGCAGTTTCGAGCGCAATCTCACCTGGTGGGTGCTGGGCTGCATTGTGGTTGGTATCGTGCTGGGCAAGCTGGCGCCGGGCTTCTTCCAGGCAATAGGCGAAATGAAAGTGGCGGAGGTCAACCTGCCCGTCGCCGTGCTGATCTGGCTCATGATCATTCCCATGCTGCTCAAGATCGACCTCAAAGCCATGGGCGACGTGTTGCAGCATAAACGGGGCATCGGCATCACGCTGGCCGTCAACTGGCTGGTCAAGCCGTTCTCGATGGCGCTGCTGGCCTGGCTCTTCATTCGTCACTGGTTTGCGCCTTATCTGCCGGCGGCTGAAATCGACAGCTATATCGCCGGCCTGATCCTGCTGGCTGCTGCGCCTTGCACGGCCATGGTCTTCGTCTGGAGCAATCTCTGCAATGGCGAGCCCAAGTACACGCTGTCGCAAGTCGCCATCAACGATCTCATCATGCTGGTGGCATTTGCGCCGTTGGTGGCGTTGCTGCTGGGCATGTCGAGTATCACGGTGCCATGGAATACACTTTTCGTTTCCGTGCTGCTGTTTATCGTGATTCCGATCGTGATCAGCCAGGTGTGGCGACGCCGGGCTCTGGCGAAAGGCCCACACATATTGGAGCAGCAGCTCAAGCGCTTGCAGCCGGTCTCGTTACTGGCATTGCTGACCACGCTCGTGCTGCTGTTCGCCTTCCAGGGCGAGCAAATCCTCAGGCAGCCCGTGATTATCGGCCTGCTCGCCATCCCTATCCTGATCCAGGTTTATTTCAATGCCATGCTGGCCTATTGGCTCAACAAGAAATTCAAGGTGGCCCATTGCGTGGCGGGGCCGTCCGCCCTGATCGGCGCTTCCAACTTCTTCGAGCTGGCGGTAGCCACGGCCATTGCCTTGTTCGGCTTCGAATCGGGTGCCGCGTTGGCCACGGTTGTCGGCGTGCTCATCGAAGTGCCGGTGATGCTTTCGATCGTCTCCATCGTCAACCGCAGCCGCGACTGGTATCAATCGGCTTGATTTAAAATCATCAGTCGCCTGTCTATGGTTGATAGCTGCGCGCCAAGCAAGCCGTGATCGCTGAAGTATCGGCACAACAATAGTGCGCGTAACCGGGCGTGCGCACATATATAGTGCATTCAATGCAAGCCTCTGGTAAAAAAGCTTGGCAAAACAAGGTGTACCGGTCTGGCGCGGATATTGCTCCATAATCGCGCATTCAATCAGGGGAGAGAGCAATGGAATCACAATCGGCATCCGACGTCCTGTTCGTGCTGCTGGGCGCCATCATGGTGCTCGCCATGCACGCCGGCTTCGCTTTTCTTGAAGTCGGCACGGTCCGTCGCAAGAACCAGGTCAATGCACTGGTCAAGATCATGGTGGACTTTTCCATGTCCACCATCGCCTATTTCTTCATTGGTTACGGCATCGCCTATGGCGTAGGCTTCATGCACGGCGCGGAAACGCTATCGGCTAGTAACGGTTACGGCCTAGTCAAGTTCTTCTTTCTGCTGACCTTCGCCGCCGCCATACCGGCCATCATCTCCGGCGGCATCGCCGAGCGCGCCAAGTTCAATCCGCAACTGGCGGCCACGTTTGCGCTGGTAGGCTTCGTCTACCCGCTGTTTGAAGGCATTGCCTGGAACGGCCGCTTTGGTGTGCAGGATTGGCTGGTGGCGCATTTCGGCGCCGGCTTCCATGATTTCGCCGGCTCGGTCGTCGTGCATGCGATGGGCGGCTGGATCGCGCTCGCCGCCGTGCTGCTGCTGGGCGCGCGTATCGGTCGCTACAGCAAGGATGGCCGATTGCACGCTTTCCCGCCGTCCAACATTCCGTTTCTGGCGTTGGGCGCCTGGATCCTGACCGTAGGCTGGTTCGGCTTCAACGTCATGTCGGCGCAGACGCTGCAGGCCGTGACCGGCCTCGTCGCACTCAATTCA
>CBILOJ010000150.1:0-5104 GCA_966238525.1 uncultured Methylophilaceae bacterium
ACTTCGAGCCGAGATTGCATTTGAATCATGAGAATAATCTCCAACTTAATCCGTTTAACCAACACCGGCCGTCAACAAGCTCGGCCGATAGACCACGGTCAGTATTGGGGCGCCAGCTAGGCCTCACTTGGAGGCATGGACGCCGAAAAGTCCAGCATTATAATTGCGCCCGGCTGCTTTGGCAACCGGGACCGCAACGGGTCAGACGATGCGTGATTTTTCCACGATCTTGCTGACTTTCCAGGTCTTGGTTTTGGAAAGCGGACGGCTTTCCTCGATCACGACCAGATCACCTTCCTTGCACTCGTTGCTTTCATCGTGCGCATGGAATTTGTTGGAACGACGCACAACCTTGCCGATCAGCGGGTGCTTGACCTTGCGTTCGACCAGCACGGTTACCGTCTTGTCCATCTTGTCGCTGACCACGCGGCCGCTCAAGGTACGGACAACTTTTTGCGTTTGAGTATCAACCATGGTTATGCCTGTTTCGCTTTCTCAGCCAGCACGGTGCGTACGCGCGCGATATCGCGGCGAATCTTGCCCAGCTGGTCAACCTTGTTCAATTGCTGAGTCGCCAGTTGCATGCGCAGGGAAAATTGCGCACGGCGCAGCTCAATCAGCTCGCCACCCAGCTCCTCGACACTCTTGCTTCTCAATTCGGATGCCTTCATGCTCAGCTCCCAATATGACGCGTGGTGAAGGTGGTTTCGATCGGCAGCTTGGCAGCGGCCAGACGGAACGCTTCACGCGCCAGCTCTTCGCTGACGCCGTCCATTTCATATAACATCTTGCCGGGCTGGATCTGGGCGATGTAGTACTCGGTACTGCCCTTGCCGTTACCCATACGCACTTCAGCCGGCTTCTTGGAAATCGGCTGATCCGGGAAGATACGGATCCAGACGCGGCCACCGCGCTTGATGTGACGCGTCATGACGCGACGAGCAGCTTCGATCTGGCGTGCGGTCAAACGGCCACGACCCACAGCCTTGAGGCCGTATTCGCCGAAGCTCACCTTGTTGCCGGTCGTCGCAATACCTTTATTGCGGCCCTTTTGCATCTTGCGGAATTTTTGTCTAGCTGGCTGCAGCATTTTTCGCCCCCGACTTTCTTACTCTCTTTTCCGGCTCGGCGGCTGGAGCAGCGTCAACTGGCTGCTGGCCAGCCTTGTCTCCAAATACCTCGCCCTTGAATACCCAAACCTTGATGCCGATGATGCCGTAGGTAGTACGCGCTTCGGCCACACCGTAGTCAATGTCGGCACGCAGCGTGTGCAATGGCACACGGCCTTCGCGATACCATTCGGTACGTGCGATTTCAATGCCGTTGAGACGGCCTGCGCTCATGATCTTGATACCTTTGGCGCCAAGACGCATGGCGTTCTGCATCGCACGCTTCATAGCGCGGCGGAACATCACACGCTTCTCGAGCTGTTGGGCAATGCTTTCGGCAATTAGCGTCGCATCGATCTCGGGCTTGCGCACTTCCTCGATATTGAGGTGCACGGGCACGCCCATGAGACCCTGCAGGCCGGAGCGCAGGGATTCGATATCTTCACCCTTCTTGCCGATGACAATGCCTGGACGCGCACTGTGAATCGTGATCTTGGCGTTCTTGGCTGGACGCTCGATGATGATCTTGCTGACGGCGGCATGAGCGAGCTTCTTCTTGAGAAAGCTACGCACCTTGATGTCGCTCTCGAGCATGGCCGGGAAGTTCTTGCTATTGGAATACCAACGCGAGGTCCAGTTTTTCTGAACGCCGAGGCGGAAACCAATCGGATTGATTTTCTGACCCATAACGATTCCTTTAATTACCGACCGTCACAGTGATGTGACAGGTGGGTTTGATAATCCGTCCGGCACGACCCTTGGCACGCGCGCGAATACGCTTGAGCACCAGTCCCTTGTCGACGTAGATCGAGGTCACCTTGAGCTCGTCGATATCGGCGCCTTCGTTATGCTCGGCATTGGCGATTGCCGACTCGACTACCTTCTTGATTACTTCCGCGCCTTTTTTCGGCGTGAAATTCAGAATGCTGAGGGCATTGTCCACCTTCTTGCCACGAATCAGGTCGGCAACCAGCCTGGCCTTCTGCGGGGACAGATGAACACCTCTTAACACAGCGGATACTTGCATCGTCATCTCCTACCTCTTGGCCTTCTTGTCGGCGGCGTGACCCTTGAACGTGCGGGTCAGTGCGAATTCGCCGAGCTTGTGGCCAACCATGTTTTCCGAGATCAGCACCGGCACATGCTGCCTGCCATTGTGCACCGCGATCGTGAGACCGATAAAATCAGGCAGGATGGTGGAACGACGCGACCACGTCTTGATCGGCTTGCGATCGCGTGTAGCCTGGGCGGCTTCTACCTTTTTTGCCAGATGGCCATCGATAAACGGGCCTTTTTTAATTGAACGTGCCATATTGATTACCTCTTGTTCGCAGGACGACGGCTGACGCGCATATTATCGGTGCGCTTGTTGCTGCGCGTACGATAACCCTTGGTCGGCGTACCCCATGGACTGACCGGATTCATACCGGCAGCGGTCTTGCCCTCACCACCACCGTGCGGGTGATCGACCGGATTCATTACCACACCGCGCACGGTTGGACGCACACCGCGCCAGCGCATGGCACCAGCCTTGCCGATGGAACGCAGGGAATGCTCTTCATTGCCGACTTCGCCTACAGTCGCCTTGCAATCCACATGCACGCGGCGCACTTCGCCAGAACGCAAGCGCAACTGAGCATAGCTGCCTTCACGCGCCAGCAACTGAACCGAAGTGCCGGCTGAACGCGCAATCTGCGCACCCTTGCCTGGTTGCAGCTCGATGCAGTGGATGGTGCTACCAACCGGAATGTTGCGCAATGGCAGCGCATTGCCAGCCTTGATCGGAGCATCGGAACCGCTGATCAGCTGCGCACCGGCGGCAACTCCGCGCGGGGCGATGATATAGCGGCGTTCGCCGTCCGCATAGCACAGCAGCGCAATGTGGGCGCTACGATTCGGGTCGTACTCGATACGCTCGACCTTGGCCGGAATCCCGTCCTTGTTACGACGGAAATCGACGATACGGTAGTGCTGCTTGTGACCGCCACCTTGGTGGCGTGTCGTGATGCGACCGTTGTTATTACGGCCAGCGTTTTTGCTTTGCTTCTCCAGCAGCGGCGCGTGGGGCTTGCCCTTGTGCAGGTCAGGCGTTACCACCTTGACCACGGCGCGCCGGCCTGGGGAAGTCGGCTTGACTTTAATCAGTGCCATGATTTCTCCTATTCGCCCGCTGCAAAGTTGATTTCCTGGCCCGGCTTAAGGCTGACATAAGCCTTCTTCCAGTCCTGACGCTTGCCCATAGCGCGACCTGCGCGCTTGGTCTTGCCGCCGACATTAGCGACGGTAACGCCCTGCACTTCGACCTTGAACACCAACTCGACGGCAGCCTTGATCTCCAGCTTGTTAGCATCGCGGCGCACCTTGAATGCAATCTGCTGATTCTGGTCGGCAATACGCGTTGCCTTCTCGGTGATCTGCGGTGCCAAGATAACCTGCAGCAGGCGATCCTGCGTGTTTATCTGCGCGTTCATGCCAGCATCTCCTCAAGTTTCTTGACCGCACCCTTGGTTGCCAGCACATTGGGGAAACGCACCAGGCTGACCGGATCAGCGTATTGCGCCTCAATGACCAGCACGTTGGGCAGATTGCGTGCAGACAGGTACAAATTCTCGTCGAAATTGTCGATCAGCACCAACACGCCGTCGCTGTAGCCCATATCCTTAATCTTCTGCACCAGCACCTTGGTCTTGGGCGTGTCGATACCGAATTGCTCGACGACGCTCAGACGCTCCTGGCGAGCCAGCTCCGACAAGATGGAACGCATACCGGCACGATAGGCCTTGCGATTCACCTTATGGCTGAAATTTTCGTCCGGGCTGTTCGGGAAAGCGCGACCGCCTCCACGCCAGATCGGGCTCGAGCTCATACCGGAACGTGCGCGACCGGTGCCCTTTTGATTCCAGGGCTTGTGTGTGGTATGACTGACGTTGCCGCGGCCCTTCTGGGCGCGGGTTGCAGTGCGGGCGTTTGCCATATAGGCAGTGACGACCTGATGCACGAGCGCTTCGTTGAATTCGCGACCAAAGGTTGCTTCGGAAACCGCGACGCCGCTTTTGGCCGGCTTACCGTTATTGTCGATTAGCTTGAGTTCCATTATTTGCTCGCTTTCGCCTTGACCGCAGGGCGCACCACGACATTACCGCCCTTGGAGCCTGGAACTGCGCCCTTGATCAGCAGCAGATTGCGCTCAGCATCGACGCGCACGATTTGCAGATTCTGTGTCGTTACCTTAACAGCGCCCAGATGGCCAGGCATGCGCTTGCCGGGGAATACACGGCCAGGATCCTGTGCCATACCAATGGAGCCAGGTACGTTATGCGAACGGGAGTTACCGTGCGATGCACGATTGGACGCGAAATGATGGCGCTTGATGGCGCCGGCGAAGCCCTTGCCCAGCGAGGTGCCGGTGACGTCAACCATCTGGCCGGCCTCGAACAGCTCGACCGTAATCTGGCTGCCCGGCGTGTAGTTGCCGAGCACTTCTTCATTGACGGAGAACTCTTGAATACCGGCACCAGCGGTTGCACCGGCCTTGGCGTAATGACCTGCCAATGCCTTACTAACACGGCTGGCACGGCGTTCGCCATAAGCGATTTGCAGGCCGAAGTAGCCATCGCTTTCCGGCGTCTTGATCTGTGTCACGCGGTTAGGTACGACTTCCAGCACAGTTACCGGAACGCTTTCGCCATCCTCGGTAAATACGCGGGTCATGCCCACCTTGCGACCGATAAGCCCTAAGCTCATGATCGTTTCCTTATAATAATTAAAAGAGCCGATTACAATTGACCGGCCCTGTTTTTGCGAAAGGGGCGGATTATAGCCCGCCACCATCTTAATTACAACCTACAACCTATTTACAGCTTGATTTCCACATCGACGCCAGCCGGAAGATCCAGCTTCATCAGTGCGTCTACAGTCTTGTCAGTTGGGTCAACAATATCCATCAAGCGCTGATGGGTACGAATTTCGAACTGGTCACGCGAAGTCTTGTTGAC
>CBILOJ010000151.1:0-5076 GCA_966238525.1 uncultured Methylophilaceae bacterium
CAAACCCGCGCATTAGAGGAGTACGCAGCATGAACATGCATTACGAAACCGCCGCAACCGGCAACGCGGCCACGCAGGACAAGGCGGCCGGCGAGTACCTGACCTTTGTGCTCGGCAACGAGGAATACGGCATCGAGATACTCAAGGTGCAGGAGATCCGCGGTTACGACAACGTCACCAAGATCGCCAACACGCCCGATTTCATCAAGGGGGTGGTCAACCTGCGCGGCCGCATCGTGCCCATCGTCGACCTGCGCATCAAGTTCAGTCTGGGCAAGGTGGAGTACAACGAGTTTACGGTGGTCATCATCCTCAACCTCAACGGCCGCGTCGTCGGCATCGTGGTCGATGGTGTGTCGGACGTGACGGCGCTGCAGGAAAGCCAGATCCGCGACGTGCCCGACCTGGTATCCAGCATCGATACGCGCTACATCCTCGGCCTGGCTTCGGTCGACGAGCACATGCTGATCCTGGTCGACATCGAGCGGCTCATGAAAAGCGAGGAAATGGCGTTAATGGATGGTATGGCAGTGAATTAGATCGACAGATCAACGAGGAGATTCGCCATGGCGAACATATTGAACAAGATAAGCAAGCGTTTCAGCAGCGCCAAAACCCGTGCGCTGCACGACCAGGTCGCTGAATTCCATGCGATACAACAGGCCATCGACAAGGCGCGCTGCGTGATGGAATACACGCCGGCGGGCATCGTCACCGCCGTCAACCACAACTGGCTGCAGTCGCTCGGCTATCGCGCCGAAGACGTTATCGGCCAGCCGCACTCGCGTTTTCTCGAGCCGGGCAGCAACGATGAAGTGCTGTGGCAGAAACTCGCGCTCGGCCAGAACGATACCGGCGAGTACAAATTCGTGTCCAGGGAAGGCGAAGTGCGCTGGTACCAGGGCTACTACAGCCCGATTCCCAATGCCAACGGCACGATGGTCAAGGCCACGAGCTACATGACCGACATCACGCGCGCCAAGCTCGATGCGGCCGGCTATGAAGGCCAGATCGCCGCCATCGGCAAATCGCAGGGCGTGATCGAGTTTACGCTCGATGGCAGGATCGTTACGGCCAACGATAATTTCCTCAAGCTGACCGGCTACAGTCTCAATGAAGTCATCGGCCAGCACCACAGCCTGTTTGTCGATGCCGACCAGCGTAGCAGCGCCGAGTATCGCGCCTTCTGGCAAAAGCTCGGCCGCGGCGAATACGAAACCGGCCAGTACCAGCGCCGCGCCAAGGATGGCAGCCGGCTCTGGCTGCAGGCCTCCTACAACCCCATACTCGATCTCGCCGGCAAGCCGTTCAAGGTGGTGAAATATGCCAGCGACATCACGCGGCAGAAAGAGATGGAGGCGCTGATCCAGGGCCAGCTCGAGGCGATCGGCCAATCGCTCGGCATCATCGCTTTCACGCCCGACGGCCGCGTCATCGAGGTCAACCAGAATTTCCTCGCCACCCTGGGTTATACCGAAGCCGAAGCGCTGGGCCAGCATCACAGCGCGTTCGTCGATGCCGCTTACAAGGCGAGCGCCGACTATCGCGCATTCTGGGAAAAACTCAGTCGCGGCGAAGCCGATCGCGGCGTCTACAAGCGCTACGGCAAGGGCGGCAAGGAAGTCTGGATCCAGGCTTCGTACAACCCGATCAAGGACGTCAACGGCAACGTGGTCAAGGTAGTCAAGTTTGCCATCGACGTCACGGCGGAGAAGACGCGCGCCGTGGATTCCGAAGGCCAGCTGGCGGCGATCAGCAAGAACCAGGCTGTGATCGAATTCACGCCCGAGGGCAAGATCATTGCCGCCAACGAGAATTTTCTCAAGGTCACGGGCTATGACGAAAGCGAGGTGCTGGGCCAGCATCACAGCCTGTTCGTTGACGCCGCCTACAAGGCCAGCGCCGACTACCGCGCGTTCTGGGAAAAGCTCGGCCGCGGCGAATACGACGCCGGCCAGTACAAGCGCGTCGCCAAGGGCGGCCGCGAAGTGTGGCTGCAGGCATCCTACAACCCGATCCTGGATATGAACGGTAACCTGAGCAAGGTGGTGAAATTCGCCTCCGAAGTCACCAGTGCCGTGCAGGCGCAGCAGGCGCTGGTGAAGGCCGTGGCTGAAACCCAGACTGTGGTTGCGGCGGCCAAGGCCGGCGATCTCATGCAGCGTATCGGCCTCGATGGTAAGTCGGGCGATATCGGCGAATTGTGTGGCGGCGTCAACACGCTGATTGCCAACATGGCCGAGATCATCACGCAGATCAAGGCGGCCGGCGACACCATCAACACTGCAGCCAATGAAATCTCGGCCGGCAACAACGATCTGTCGCAGCGCACCGAAGAGCAGGCATCTTCGCTCGAGGAAACGGCATCGAGCATGGAAGAGCTGGCTTCGACCGTGAAGCAGAACGCAGAGAATGCCAAGCAGGCCAACCAGCTTGCCGCGGCGGCTTCGGGCGTGGCATCGCGCGGCGGCAACGTCGTCAGCGAGGTGGTCGCCACCATGAGCGGCATCTCCGACAGCTCGCGCAAGATCGAGGACATTATTTCCGTCATTGACGGCATTGCGTTCCAGACCAACATCCTGGCGCTGAACGCTGCGGTGGAAGCCGCGCGTGCCGGCGAGCAGGGCCGCGGCTTTGCCGTGGTGGCGGGCGAGGTGCGCAACCTGGCGCAGCGTTCGGCTGCCGCCGCCAAGGAGATCAAGCAGCTCATCTCCGACTCGGTGGACAAGGTGCAGGACGGTACCAAGCTGGTGCAGGAAGCCGGCCACACCATGGAAGAGATTGTGTCTTCGGTCCAGCGCGTGACCGACATCATGGGCGAGATCGCTGCGGCATCGAGCGAGCAGAGCGCCGGTATCGACCAGGTGAATACGGCCGTGGCACAGATGGACGAAGTGACGCAGCAGAACGCCGCGCTGGTGGAACAAGCCGCGGCCGCTGCCGAATCGCTGGTGGAACAGGCCAATACGCTGATGGAAACGGTCAGCGTATTCAAGGTTGAGTCCGCGTCGGCGGCCAAGGCACCGCGTCCTGCGGCAGCCGTGGCCAAAGCGCAACCGGCCGGCAAGACGCCATCGGTCAGCAAGGCACCGCCGCCGCGTACCGTTAAAAGTCCGCTGCCGATGGCCGCTCGTACCGGCACCGATGACGGCGACTGGGAAGAGTTTTAACACCGCCGGGTTGACCCGGCACTAAGAGCAAGTGCCTGGCCGCAGATGGCCTGGGCGGAAAGAGGAGACAAGCAATGAAGCGCTTTAGATTGACTGTAGGTAAACGGGTGACGATGCTGGTGCTTTGCGCAATCGTTGGATTTGTGGCAGTGGCAGGCTTCAATCGGCTGCAGATGGAGAAGGTGTTCAACGGCGCCAACTTCGCCAATGCCAACAGCATGCCTCGCCTGGAGGCGCTTTCCAAGCTGCAGCTCGACTTCAACAGCATGCGCATCATGCTGTCCAAGCACATCATGTACACCGATATCGCGTCCAAGTTCGAATCGGAACGTGACCTGCAGGCAATCCACAAGCAGTTGCTGCAGGAAGTCGCCGACTACGGCAAGTTCGTGAGCGACGCCAACAGCCGCCAGCTACACCAGCTGATCAAGGCCGGCGTGGAGGACTATTTCAAGCAGATGGAAGGCATCCTGGCTGCCTCCAACGTTTTCGATCTCGAACGCGCGCGCCAGCTTTTCATCGACGTGGGCAAGACCGCCGCCAAGAACACCAACGACGCCATTGACGCCGCGATACGCTATGACGCCGTGGTGGCACAGCGCAGCGCCAACGAGGCGGAAGACATCTACCATCAAGCTACGCTGGTGTCGTTCGGCACCAGCCTGGCTGCCGGGCTGGTGCTGGCCTTGCTGGGCTTGCTCGTGGTGCGCCGGCTTACCCGCCAATTGGGCGGCGAGCCGTCGCAGGCGGTGGAAGTGGCCAACCGTATCGCCACCGGCGACATGAGCGGTGACATTTCGCTCAAGGGGGGCGACTCACAGAGCCTGATGGCCGCGCTCGCCCGCATGCGCGAAACGCTGAAGGCGGTAGTGGAGCAACAGATCCAGATGACGCGGGCCTTCAAGGCCGGCGACATCGATGCCGTGATTCCCGCCGCGCAGTTCCAGGGCAGCTACCGCATCATGGCCGACAATGTCAACGAGATGGCCGCCAGCCAGACGCGCGTGATGCGTCAGGTCACCAATTGCCTCAACGCCTTTGCCGGCGGCGATTTCAGTGCCCACCTGGAAACCCTGCCTGGCAAACAGAAATTCATCAATGACGGCATCGAGGGCTTGCGCGGCAACGTGCGCTCGTTCATCGCCGACATGCAGCAGATGGCGGAGCAGCATGCCCAGGGCGAGATCGACGTCGTCATCGACGTGGCCAAATACAGCGGTGAATACCAGCGTATGGCGGAAGGCGTCAATGCCATGGTGCAAGGCCATATCGAGCTCAACGGCAAGGTGGTGGAATGCGTGCGCGGCTTCGGCAACGGCGAATTCGATACGCCGCTGGAAGCTTTCCCGGGTCAGCTCGCCACCATCAACAAGAGTATCGAGAAGGTGCGCGGCAACCTCAAGGCGGTGATCGACTCGATCAAGTGGGTCACCGAAGAGCACGAGAAGGGCGACATCGACCAGCAACTGCACTACAGCCTATTCAAGGGCGACTACGCCGTCATCATGAAGAGCATCAACGACATGGTGCAGAGCCATATCGAACTGAACCGCAAGGCGCTGGCCTGCGTGCAGCAATTCAGCGAGGGCAATTTCGATGCGCCGCTCGAGCAGTTCCCGGGCAAGAAGGCTTTCATCAACGAAACCATCGAGCAGGTGCGCGGCAATCTGAAGGCACTGGCTGCCGATGCGCAGATGCTGTCGGAAGCTGCCGGCCGCGGCGAGGTGAAGGTACGTGCCGACGCCAGCCGTCATTCAGGCGACTTCCGCAAGATCGTCGAGATCATCAACAACACGCTGGAAATGATCGTCGGCCCGATTGCCGCCGTGAAAACCTCGGCCGATACCATCAATACGGCGGCCAAGGAAATTGCCCAAGGCAATGCCGACCTGTCGCAGCGCACCGA
>CBILOJ010000152.1:0-5053 GCA_966238525.1 uncultured Methylophilaceae bacterium
CGAGACTCGGCCCCTTGGGCACGGCCCAGCTCTTGAGCGTGCCTTCGAGTTCGAGGCGGAAGTCGTAGTGCAGCCGACTCGCATGATGGCGCTGGATGTAATAGTTAAGCGCGTCGTGCCCTTTGGCGACTTTGCCGCGCGGTTCCGGCGTTTTCTCGAAGTCGCGCTTTTTCCAGTAGCGGTTCAGGCTCATGGCATTACCCAGCGGCAGCGCGTGGTGAGCGCTTGCTACTGCTCCTGGCGGCTGCAGATTTGTTATCGTCGGATTTTTTAATCGGTGGTTTCCTGGCCGGTTTGGCGCTGGAGCGAGTCGTCTTGGCGGCGGACTTGCGCGGGCTTTCTTCTTCCTCTTCATCCATCGCAGTTTGCGCAGGACGCTTGCCGCGGCCCTTGCCTTCGATGCTCTTTTTCAGCAGGTCCATGAGATCGACGACATTGCTCTTGGCCGGGCGCGTCGGTTCCGATTCGGTTTCCGCTTCGCTGATGACGTTGACCTGGTTGGCGGCGACCTTCTTTTCGATCATCGCCATGACGTCTTCGCGGTAGGTGTCGTGGTAGCGCTCGGGCTGCCACGGCTCGGTCATGTCCTCGAGCAGCGACAGCGCCATCTTGATTTCCTTGTCGGAGACGGCGGCACGCTTGGATTTGCTATCGGGCAGCGCGATGCCTTCGAGCGAGCGGATTTCCTCCTGGTAGCGCAGGATGTTGAGCACGATGACGTCATCGACCGGCATCAGGGCGGCCAGGTGCTGCTTGGTACGGATGACGACCTGGGCAATGCCGATCTTGTTCGCCTTTTTCAGCGTTTCTCGCAGCAGCACATAGACCTTTTCGCCGCCCTTGGACGGTGCCAGGTAGTAGGGTTGCTCGAAATACAGCGGCGAAACTTCCTGCGCATCGACGAAGGACTGGATATCGATGGTCTGCGTCGCCTCGACATTGGCGCGCTTGAGGTCCTCCTCGCTGAGCACGACGTACTTGTCGCGTTCGTACTGATAGCCCTTGACCGTGTCCTTGCGCTCGATGTCCTTGCCCGTGTGCTTGTTGTAGAGCTTATAGCCGACGGCGCCGAAATCGCGGCGGTCGAGGATGTCGAGGTCCAGACCCTGGCGGCTTTCCGCCGGGTAAAGCTCTACCGGGATGTGTACCAGTCCGAAGCTGATCGCGCCTTTCCAGATCGCTCTTGGCATCGTCACCTCATCGTTGACGTCGAATGCCAATCATGGCGCAAACAGGCGCATACGTATGTGCCTTGGCGATCTTTGAGCGTGCTGCGGCAAGCTGCCTGACGTTAAGCCAGGTTAATAGGATGGATTGTGCGGATGAAACCGGATGGATGGTGAATACAATGCGCCATGCTGATGCAAGGAGTTCAGGTCATGACTGCGGGAGAAAGCCAAGGGAAACGTGCAGGCCGGGGGCTGGTTTTGCCGCCCACAAAAAACGAGCCTGAGTCGATGGGACAAAGGCGATGGAACTGCTGACCGGAGCCGTCAGCGCAATGGAAAGCGCCGGCATGAGCCGGCGTTTCCACAGGAACTCAACGCTTAATTCAGTGCGTCTTTGAGTGCCTTGCCGGCGCGGAACGCTGGCGCTTTGCGCGCTGCGATCTTCAGTTCCTTGCCGGTTTGAGGATTGCGGCCGGTACGGGCAGCGCGTTCGCTCACGGTGAATGTGCCGAAACCGATCAAGGTCACGCTGTCGCCCTTCTTGAGCGCTGCGGTAACGCTGTCAGTAAATGCATCAACTACTTTTGCCGCGGCTGCCTTGCTCAGGCCGGCTTCCGTGGCGATCTGTGCGATGAGTTCTTGTTTGTTCATTTAAGTGACAATCTTAAAGGTTGTTGGGAATTTGCATCTTACCCAGTATCTGCGCGGTTTGGAACCCATTTTAAACCTGCCGTACCGCGTAAAATAAGGCGTTGCGCGAGGTTTGGTCCGCGCAACGCCTATTTTTACCAAAAAATCAACTACATAATCATGGCCGCCACTGCAAGCCCACGTAGACGGCGCGACCATCACCGGGCAGGAATAACGCCCCATCGGCGCCGTTCTGATTAGTGGTGACGCCTGTCGTGGCGGCATATTTACGATCCGTGAGGTTGCGGCCTTCGATAAACCAGGACAGCGCCGTATTCACCTGTTGCCCTATTTTCAAACCGAATATCGTGTAGCTGTCGGCATACAGCGTTTCGGCAAAATCGACTGCATATTTCTGCGGCGAGGTCTCAATGGTGGGGCCGATGTAAAAGCCATGGTTGCGGTACAGCAATTCGCCGCGCAACAGCGAGCGTGGAATGCCGGCGAGCCGGTTGTCGCCGAAGTTCGGATCGCCATCGTAGCGGAACTCGTTGATCAACAGATTGTGTCGCCATTCCAGATTGCCCGGCAGGCGCGCGGTCATGCCGAACTCGATGCCGGCATGGATGGTTTTGCCGGCATTGCTGGTGACGCCGGGCAGTCCGGTGGACGGCACTACGGTTTGCAGCAGCTCGTCATGCAGCCGTGCGTAATAGGCCGAAATATCCCAGTCCACGCGCTTAGCATTGCCGCGCGAGCCGATCTCGAACGTCGTCCCGGTTTGCGCGCGGTTGATGTTGGGCGTGACGCCGCCGGCCAGTTCGCTGAAGGACGGCGGTTCGAAACTGCGCGAAACGTTGCCATAGAGCTGCACGTTCGGCGCATATTGATACAGCAGGCCCAGTTTGGGGCTGGCCTGGGTATAGGTTTCGTCGAAGCTTTCGTCACCCGAGGCGGTAATAAAACGGTCAGACTGCTCACGCGTCGACTTCGTATACTGCAGCCCGGTGATCAGGGCGAGCTCGGGCGTCATATAGAAACGGTTTTCTCCATAAAACTCGAGGTTGGTTGCAGTCTGGTCATAGTAGTTGGTCATCGCGCCGCGTTTGCCGTTGTTATTGACGTAACGCTTGTCGCTGATGTTGGCCTTGCTCGGGATGAAGCCGACGACGAACTCATTCCTGTGGCCGAGCAGCTCGCCTTCATGCACGGCGCGCACATCGAGGCCGAAATCGTCGGTCTTCTGATCGAGCACATTGAAGATGGGATGAAACAGCGTCTTGTTGGAATAGTAGGCGCCGACTTCTAGCCGCGTGCTGTCGTCAAAACGGAAAGTCGTCTTGTTGGCGAAGCGCCACAAATCGATGTCGCGTTTCTGCTGGCCCTGCGACTGCAAAAAGGCATTGCCCGGTTCGGCTTGCAGCTGCGACAACGTGGGATCGTCCCGTAACTGTGCCTTGGTCAGATTGCCCGGCAGTTCCGAGATGCTGTTGGCGTAGCCCATGAAGAAACGCGTTTCCACGTTGTCGTTGAAGCGGTAGCCGATATTGGCATTGGAGCGCTCGGCCTGCTGGTCCGCGTTGTGGCGGAAGCTGTTCTGGCGAAAGGTGCTGGTACTGGCGAAATAATCCAGGTTACCGGCCACGCCGCCCGATGCCAGTCCGAAGCGCTGATAGCCGAAGCTGCCGAATTCCGTGCGCGCTTCGAAGCGTGGCGCATCGTAACCCGTGGGCGAAACGAAGTTGATGGCGCCGCCTAGATTGCTGGCGCCGTAGCGCAAGGCATTGGCGCCGCGGTAGACCTCGATGTAACGCGTGGACAAGGGTTCGATGGTCTGGAAGTCGAAGCTGCCGTCGGCAATATTGACCGGAATGCCGTCCTGCATCAGCTTGATGCCGCGGCTGTGAAACGTGCGTTGCAAACCGGAGCCGCGAATGGAAAGGCGCGATTCTTCTGCACCGAAGCGCGATTGCGCCAACACGCCGGTGGCAAAACCGAGCGTGTCGTTGAAATTGGAAACGCGGCCTTCGCGCACCTGTTCGGCATCGACAATGCCTGTGCCGCCGGCAACTTGGCTGAGGCGCTCACGCGCGAGTTCGATGTCGGGTTGCGTGATCGAAGGGCCGAGCGGATCGCGTTGTTCAGTGACGACGACGGTGGGCAGCGATATCTGGGCTGGCGTAACGCCATGAGCGGCGTGCGCAAGCGGGCATAGTCCGCTGACCGCGCAGGCCAGTAGCTGCATGTAAGGGAATTTCATGGATATCTCCTGATTCAGCGGAAGCGGCGGTGTACGTCATCGCACCGGCGCGGCTTCCTGATCGATAATGCCGGCACAAAGCCAGGCCGAACTGGGTCAGGCAGAGTTAGGTGGAGCGCGCGGATGCGCGGTAGTCCAGGCAAATAACGGGTACGGTGCAAGATAGAACAGCCTGGGCATGACGTGCGTCACGGGAACGACTGCTGGTACCGGCAGGGCTTGCGGTAACAATGCCACTGAACCTGCATGCATCAGGCAGTAAGGGCAATGGGCCATGGCCGGCTTGGTGTCGGGTTTGCTATCCGCGGGCTGGCCGAATGGGGCGGGAACACACTTGGTGCCGGATGCCGAGCAGAGTGCACCCCATAGCGTGGGCTTGTCCTGGCTGGCGGCAACGGCCTGGGCGATGGTCGGCATCAGCGCACTGAGCAGGATGGCCAGGCTAGCCAGCCATGCGAGCCCGCGTAGGTTTTGCCTAAAATAGCCCATGGCTGAATAATAGCCGTTCGCTTTAAACAAACACAAGCCGGTACATTACATAACGTCATGGATATGAAGAAAACATTGTCGGCCATCGTGCTTGCTACGCTGGTCCTAATACCTATGATGGCTGCTGCAGAGCAGGAGCAGTCGAATGCGCGCGCCGCAATTGAAAAGCTCAGCGGCCATTGCCCGGTTGCCGAAACCGTCGACGCCGAAGGTCAGCCGGTACTGCTGTGGCAACACGTCTTCGATGATGGCGCGCGTGATCTTGCCATGGCACGTATGCAGCAGGGCAAGCTCGGCGATATTCATCGCGTGACTTTCGGTGGCGGTACGGAGCCGGGTTGCCGCTATCGCGGCGTTGCGATTACGCGCGGCGGCGACTGGGGCTGGCATCTGGCCTGGACGCTGGCACAAGTCGAACAGGGCAAGCCGGCATTGCGCTACGCGCGCATGGATGGCGCAGCCTGGGTCTCCTCGCCGGCCAAGCGTTTTGGTGCTGACGGCGCGC
>CBILOJ010000153.1:0-5047 GCA_966238525.1 uncultured Methylophilaceae bacterium
TTGCATAACCGTACGCCCAATGTGCAGGCCGTCCGCAGCAATCTACTCGATGACGTCACCGGCACCTTCGACCTCGTCGTCGCCAACCCGCCCTATCTCGTCGATTCTGCTGAACGTGCTTATCGTCATGGTGGCGGGCCGTTGGGCGCCGATTTCGCGCTGGCCATCATCGATGCCGCCATGCAGAGGCTGGCGCCGGGCGGCACCTTGTTGCTTTATACCGGCGTCGCCATTGTCGACGGTGCCGACCCTTTCCGCGCTGCTGCCGGTAAACGCCTTGATGCGGCAGGCGCAACCTGGACCTATCGCGAAATCGATCCCGACATCTTCAGCGAAGAATTACTGAATCCCAGCTACGTCCATACCGACCGCATCGCTGCCGTAGTGCTGACGGCACACCGGTCGTTATAATCGAGGCTTTGAAAGAAGGAACTGGCGATGCGTATTCTGCACACCATGCTGCGTGTAGGAAATCTGGAACGGTCCGTGGCTTTTTATACCGAAGTACTGGGCATGCAGGTACTGCGACGAGAGGATTACCCAGAGGGCAAGTTCACGCTGGCTTTCGTCGGCTACCAGCGGGAGCAGGACGGCGCCGTGATCGAGCTAACCTATAACTACGGTGTGGAAAACTATGACCTTGGCACGGCGTTCGGCCATGTCGCCATCGAGGTCGACGACGCCTACCATGCGTGCGAACTGGTCAAACAGAAAGGCGGAAAAGTCTTGCGCGAAGCGGGACCGATGCTGCACGGCAGCACCGTGATCGCCTTCGTTGCCGACCCGGACGGCTACAAGATCGAGTTCATCCAGAAAAGCTAGCGCGTCGTATCGCTTCAGGCGGCAGCGGTAATCCTGAGGTACTTCTGCATCAGTTCCTCGCGGGATTCCTGCAGGTCCGGATCCAGCGGAATGCAATCGACCGGGCACACCTGCTGGCATTGCGGCGCGTCGAAATGGCCAACGCATTCGGTGCACAGGTTGGGATCGATGACGTAGATCTCTTCACCCTGCGAGATGGCGCCGTTCGGGCATTCGGGCTCGCATACATCGCAATTGATGCATTCGTCGGTAATGATTAAAGCCATGCTTGTATCCTTGCATCCGTCAGCCTGGCTGACGGATCTTTTCTTCCATGCGCCGCTGTATCAGCGGCGAGACGAACTTGCCGACGTCGCCGCCCAGCCGCACGATCTCGCGCACCAAGCTGGCGGAGATGAACATGTATTCCTCGGCCGGCGTGAAAAACAGCGTTTCGACTTCGGGATAGAGCTTGCGGTTCATGCCGGTGAGCTGGAATTCGTACTCGAAATCGGAGGCCGCGCGCAAACCGCGCACGACGATAGCCGCCTGCTGTTCGCGCACGAATTGCATGAGCAGCCCGGAAAATGCCGTCACCCTGACATTGGGGCAATCCTGCAATGCGCTGGCCGCAAGTTCGACGCGCTCTTCCAGTGTGAAGAACGGCTGCTTGCCCGCGCTCTGCGCCACTGCCACCACCACTTCAGGAAACAGCCGCGCCGCACGGCGCACGATGTCCTCATGACCGCGCGTCAACGGGTCGAAAGTACCGGGATAAACGACTTTATTCATGCGCCGATTCTAGCAGGTGGAAGAAAACATTGCCTGCCTTGCCGTGCTTGCGCACGCGCCAGCCTTCGGCTTCATCCACGCTGAATTCCGCTTCCACGTAGAGTACGCCCTGTGGATTGAGATGCGGCTGCATCTGCGGCAGCAGCTTGGGCAGCCAGCCCTGATGATAGGGCGGATCGAGGAAGATGACATCGAAGCGCTGCCGGTTCTGCCGCAGGAAATCGAGCGCATCGACGTGCACGATTTGCGCTTGGTCGGCCTGCAACAGCTGCCGGTTTTCATGCAATGCCTTGCATGCAGGTCCCGCGCGTTCAACGAGGACCGCCTGCGCAGCACCGCGCGACAAGGCTTCGAATGCCATGGCGCCGGTACCGGCGAACAGGTCTAGGCAGGCTTTGCCGTGCATATCCTGGCCTAGCCAGTTGAACACGGTTTCGCGCACGCGATCCGGCGTCGGGCGCAAACCCGGCAGATCGGGAAAGCGCAGCAGCCGACTGCGCCATTCACCGCCGCCGATGCGGAGCCGATTCGTACCGCGCTCAGCCACTGCGCGTGAAATGCCTGGATTGGAGAAGCCAGCGCACGGCGACGGTCACTGCGCCGCCGGCGCTTCGCCGCCGACGATGACGGTGGCCAGCTTGTCGATATCGATACGGCGCTGGAAGGCATCCTTGATCTGCGCCGTAGTTACCTTGTCCACCTCGTGATTGAAATCTTCGAGATAAGTCAGCGGCAGGTGATAGAAACCGATCACGGCCAGGTACTGCAGGATCTTGCTGTTGCTATCCAGCCGCAACGGGAAACCGCCGATGATGTTCTGCTTGGCGGCTTCGAGCTCGGCCTCGGTCGGCCCCTGCCGCAGGAATTTCCGCAATGTTTCGCGCACGACCTTGAGCGCCTCGCCGGCTTGTTCGGCCTTGGTCTGCAAGCCGATCTGGAACGGCCCCAGCTCCTGCAGCGGCATGAAATAGCTGTAAACGCTGTAGACGAGGCCGCGCTTCTCGCGCACTTCCTCGGTCAGCCGCGACACGAAACCGCCGCCGCCTAGGATGTAATTACCGACATAAAGCGCGAAATAATCCTGGTCGCCACGTTTGACGCCCGGATAGCCCAGCAGGATATGGGACTGCGTGGCCGGATGCGGAATGTGCTCGAACTTTGCGCTTTGCGGGTAACGCACTTCGGGTAGCGGCGCCGGTTTCGCTGCAGTCGGCAAGCCGCCCGACAGCCGCTCGGCGATACGTTCCGCTTCATCGCGCCGCATGTCGCCTATCATCGCGATCACGGCACCCTTGGCTCCATAGTAGCGTTGGTAAAACTGCACGAGGTCGTCACGCTTCAGCGCCGATACGGTTTCAGGCTCGCCATTGCTGTCGAGCGCATACGGGTGCTGACCATAGACGGAAGCCATGAAAGCCTTGCTGGCAATGCTCTCGGGTTGAGTGGCGGCATCCTTGAGTCCGGCGACGATGCGCGCCTTTTCGCGCGCCAGCACTTCGGCCGGGAAGTCGGGCTTTTGCAGCACCTTGGCGTAAACGTCGAGCGCCTGCTCGCGCTCCTGCTTGCTGCTCAAGGTGCGCAGATCGAAATGGGCGCGATCCTGATCGACGTCACCGCTCATGACGGCACCGACATCGGCGATGCGGCGGGAAATCTGGGCATCACTCAGGCCGCCTGCCCCCAAGGTCATCATGTATCGCGTGAGACTGGCGAGTCCGGAAGTCGATGTGTCGTCGCGCGCGCTGCCGGCAGCGAAATTGACGCTGAGGTCGATGATGGGAAGATCGTGGTTCTCTACAAAGTAGACATCGGCACCGGTGCTGGTTTGCCAATGCTGGATATCGACGGCGGCCAGCGCCTGCATGCTGGCGAACAGGCCGACAGCGGCGACGAGTACGCCGCTAGCGATTCTTGCCAGGTCACGGGAATAGCGGTTAGCGATCATGCGGCTTGCCTTTCGGTTTTGCGTTCGGGTCTATCGGCTGCGGATCGAGCGTGACCACGGTCAGGTTGTCCTTGTTCAGGTATTTCTTGGCCACGGCCTGCACCTGCTCGGGCGTCACTGCTTTCAATCGAGCCGGGTAATCGTCGAGGATGCGCCAGGAAAAACCGGAAACCTCGAGACGGCCGATCTCCATGCCCTGATAGAACATGGAGTCGCGCTGGTAGACATCGGCGGCGATGACTTGCGCCTTCACGCGCTGCAGCTCCTCGGGCGTCACGCCGTTTTGCTTGATCTCATCGACCTGTTGCAACAATGCGGCTTCAAGCTCGGCCGCAGTCTTGCCTTCGATCGGCGTACCGTCGAGCTGGAACAGGCTTTCGTGGCTGCGCTGCACGATGTCGTAGTCGGCATCGACATCGACGGCCAGGCGTTGCGTGCGTACCAGGTTCTGGTTCAGACGTGCCGAAGCATTGCCGTCGAGCACGCCGGCCAGGATCTGCAATGCATAGGGTTCCCAGTCATCGACATTTTTCAGGCCCGGCACGTGGTAGCCCATGAGCACATAGGGCAGCTTGGCCGGCGCCTTGACAATGGCGCGGCGTTCGCCGTTTTGCGCCGGTTCGTTCTGCGGCTTGCGCGCGGGCAATACGGCAGACTTGAGCGGGCCGAAATACTTCTGTGCCAGCTTAAGCACCTGTTGCGCCTCGACATCGCCGACCACGACCAGAATCGCGTTGTTCGGCGCATACCAGCGCTGGTACCATTCGCGTGCATCGGCCACGGTCATGTTCTGCAGATCATCCATCCAGCCGACAATGGGGCGGCGGTACGGATGGGCGTTATAGGCGATTGCGTTGAATTGTTCGTTGACCAACCCCTGCGGCTGATCCTCGGTGCGCCAGCGCCGCTCTTCCATGACCACCTTGATTTCCTTGGCGAATTCTTCTGCGGTCAGCTTGAGATTGGCCATGCGGTCGGCTTCCAGCTTCAGTGAAAGTTCGAGCTTGGATTTTTCGAGCTGCTGGAAATAAGTCGTGTAATCGCGTCCGGTAAAGGCATTCTCGCGACCGCCGGCGGCGGCGATCAAGCGCGAAAACTGGCCCGGGCCCACCTGGTCCGTGCCCTTGAACATCATATGCTCGAGCACGTGAGCGACGCCGGTTTTGCCGTTGACCTCATCCATGCTGCCGGCCCGGTACCAGACCTGCGACACCACCACCGGCGAACGGTGGTCCTCCTGCACGATGATGCGCAGGCCGTTATCGAGCTTGAACTCCTGCGTATCGGCCAGCGCCGTTGCCGGCAGGCATGCCAGCATGATTAACAAACATCTTATGAACACGTTGCAATTCTCCTGATTAGCCTCACATTATAGCTGGCGACTGCCTGAAAGCACCGGCCCTGGCCATCTCGAGCCGGGCGGCCGACAGCCCCTGTGTGACCGGGCGTCTCCGCCGTTAGTTCGTGGCACTGGCCATCGAATCCGTCTAAAATACCCTTAATCCATTC
>CBILOJ010000154.1:0-5045 GCA_966238525.1 uncultured Methylophilaceae bacterium
TCAGCCCATGGGAGTAGTAGCGGAAATTGTTCTTGCCCTGGGTTTTGGCCTGATACATGGCGATATCGGCATTCTTCATCAAGGCCTGCTCATCCGCGCCGTCCTGCGGGAATTTGCTGATACCGATGCTGACGGTGATCCAGAATTCGTGCGCCATGATGTTGAACGGCTGGGCCACCGTTTGCAGGATTTTCCCCGCCACTTTCTCGGCATATTCATCGTGGGTCTGACCCGGCAGCAGGATCACGAATTCGTCGCCACCCAGCCTCGCCACCACGTCGCTCTGGCGCAGGCATGTGCTCAGCCGCTGCGCCACCTGGATCAGCAGCTGGTCACCGACGTCGTGTCCCATGGTGTCGTTGATGAATTTGAAATGGTCGAGGTCGAGGAACAGCAGGGACAAGGAGCGGTTATGCCGCTTGGCCTGCATGAGCTCTTGCTGCAGCAGTCTGTTGAACAGTCCGCGGTTGGGCAGACCGGTCAGCGTGTCGTGGAAAGCCAGGTGTTCCACCTGGGCGGCATGCAGCACCGCGGCCTCGCGCTCGCGCCGCCGGCTCAGGCTGAGCTGGCGATTGCCGTAGAACAGGATGGCGATGAACAAGATCAGAGCAATACTGCCGACAATGGCCTGCAGCATGTATTCGTCGATGCGGCCTTGCGCTTTCTCAAGCTGCTCGCTAATGCTGACGCCGACGACGACGGCGAGCGGGTAGCCATACAATTGGCGCGCGACCATATGGCGTGGAGTGCCATCAGGGCCGGGGCGGTCGATTGCAATGATTTCGTCCGGATTGCTGGCCACCTTGCCGGCATAATCAACGCTGGTCCCATAGGCCATTTTCTCGCTCAGGCGTAATGCCAGGAATTGGCCGTCGCTGCCCAGCATCCCCATCATTCCTTTATTACCCAGTCGATTGCTTTCATAGCTGCTGATGAAGTAGGAAGCATCCACTTTCACCACGACCGCGCCGGCAAACGCGCTATCCGGCGTTTCCAGGCGCCTGCTCAGCAGCAATGCCAGACTTTCCGGTCCGGAGGTCTGCGTGTGGCTGATCGCCAGCTCATCACTCTGGCGCAGTTGCGCCAGCAATGCCGGATTCACCGTGGTTTGTTCAGTATCGCCCCAGCCCAGGCTCGAGGTCAGCTTGCCGCTGGCGTCGGTGATGCCGATTGAAAACAGGATAATGGGCGGCAGCAAACCCTGATTGTTGAGCGTATTCAGCACATTTTCCCGGCTGCCCCGCTCGTAGGTGTATTTGACTGTCCGCAGCGCCTGATCGATTTCGCGCAGGCTGCGGATCATCTGGGCTTCGTAGGTATGCAATTCTTCCTGGCTCACGCGGGCCGCATGACTGCGCGCATTGTCCAGCTCCACTTGTATCAGGAGATAGGTGGAGCTCCAGATGACGCCGAGCAGTATTAAAAGCAGCAGCGGCAGAATGATGACCGCGTCTGACCAGCGCGAGAGGATGGCGCGAAAGTTACCGATCAGTTGATTCATCCGTTGAGCCCATGAAGATGAGGGAGCCGCTGTGTTAAGTCAGCGTACCCATCATATTCATGATCGGACAAAATGTCCGTCCGCCCGAAAACGCCGGCCCGGCTAGATCAGGGCGAAGGCTAGTGATCAAGAGGGGTCAAGAATTTACCGTGGGCGCGGTGTCTTGCGACGGTCGAAGGTGTGCGGCAGCCATTTTTCGGTTTCCAGCTTGATTTCACGGTAACAGTCGCAAACCTGCCGCTCCAGCTCGCGGCGTTCCAGGATATGGATATGGGATTTGTCGATGATGATGAGGCCATCCGCCTGTAGCTGCTCCAGCGCCGCAGTGACGCGTGCGGGCTCCAGACCGAGCACTTCGGCGATGAGCTCGGCCGAGGTCTTGAGTTGCGTCGTCTTGAATAGATCCAGGCTGCAGAGCAGCCAGCGGGCAAGTTGCTGTTCCGGCGCATGTGTGTGATGGCAGCGGCCGGTCTGCATCAGTTGTGAAATCATCACCTGCGTATAGCGCAGCAGGATCAATTGCAGAAAGCTGTCGGTCTTGAACAGGCTGTTCAGCGTTTCGGTGTGGACGCGATAGGCGTGTCCGGCCTGCAGGACGAGGATGCGGGCAAAGGTCGATTCGCCGCTCAGGGCTTGTGAACCCGAGGCGCCGTCGTGACCGATGATGGCAACTTTTTCCGACCGGCCATTGCTCGCGGTATGCATGAAGCACAGGATGCTGCTGATCGGAAAATAGATGTAGTCCATCGGACAGCCCGGTTCCGACAGCGTTTCACCGAGGTCGAGCGAGAGCAACTGCAAGTTCGGCAGCAGCCGCTCATATTCCGGTGGCGGCAGCGCAGCCAGCAGGCTGTTCAGCGAAGGACGCAAATTGATTGACGGCATTTTTCTTTGGAAGCGGCGACACAAGCCGCCTGGCTCGGTATCTACAGGTGCCGCCTATCATGTCAGCCGTTCGGCAAAAACTCAATACGCGGGCTAACAGTAGGATACGTATAAATATTTTTTCCAATGTGGTTTAGGGGACAGAAGGCGGCATTTCGGTTTGGCTAGTCTTGTCGAGTCTGAGCCGTCGGAGGCGGCTGCGCGATCGCTCGCTGGGCATTAGCTAACTCACATATAAAGGAACCTTCAGTCATGAACCAGACCACAATTTCCATCGCTGTCGCAGCTTTGTTTCTTGGCATCGCCGGCACCGGCCATGCGGAAACGTTGCACGTTGAAAAATCCATCCAAGCGGAAGGCTCGGTAGAAGCAGAGACCCCTTCCGCCCATGAAGCGGCTGACCAACTCGTTGCCGGCAAGCAGGCGTTGCTGGGTACGGTGCTGGACAAGAAACATGCACTGCTGGAAAAGGTGGGGGACACCAAGGGCAACTTGCTGCAGACGGTAGAAGGCAAGAAGGCAGCGCTGCTCGACACCGTGGGCGACAAGAAGGCGTTCCTGCTGGAAACGGTAGACGGCAAGAAGCAATTGCTGCTGGGCAAGGTCATCGACGTCAAGGGTGACCTGCTGGATACGGTAGGAGGAAAGAAAGCAGCGCTGCTCGATACCGTTGGCGACAAGAAGGCATTCCTGCTGGAAACGGTGGACGGCAAGAAGCAGTTGCTGCTGGGCAAGGTCATCGACGTCAAAGGCGACCTGCTGAATACGGTAGAAGGAAAGAAAGCGGCACTGCTGGATGTCGTGGGTGACAAGAAGGCCTTCCTGCTGGATACCGTGGGTGGCACCAAGCAGTTGCTGCTGGGCAAGGTCGGAGAGGTCAAGGGTGACCTGCTGTATACGGTGGAAGCGAAGAAGACCTTCCTGCTGCAGACCGTGGACCACAAGGCGGCTTTCTTGCTGGAAACGGCGGACGGTACCAAGCAGCTGCTGCTGGGCAAGGTGGTGGACGTCAAGGGCGACCTGCTGCACACGATAGAAGCAAAGAAGACCGCCCTGCTCGATCTCGTCGGCGACAAGAAGGTCTTCCTGCTAGAAACGGTGGATGGCAAGAAACAGCTGGTGCTGGGCCAGGTTGAAGACCTCAAGGGCGACTTGCTGCATGCAGTAGAGGCCAAGAAGACGGCTCTGCTCGCTACCCTGGACCACAAGCAGGCTTTTGTGCTGGATACGTTAAGCGGCACCCAGCAGACCGTGCTTGGCGTGCTCGACGCCAAGCAGGCCTCGTTGCTGGGCCTGGTCGAACACAAGCCGCAGGCACTGCTGGCTGCCTTGCACGGCCAGCATCTCGATGCCCTGCTGAAAGTGAACGGCGAGCTGGTCGCTGAACTGGGGCTGGACAAGATCAGCCTGGAAAAGACGCTGTCGCTGCAAGGCAGTCTGGTCACGGGTGCCGTGCAGAACCTCGGTGCCGTAACCGGCGGCGGTGAGCTGCTGCAACCCGTGACGGCGGTGCTGCAGCTCGCTCCGGGTAGCGCGCTGTCCGGTCTCAATCTGCCGCTCAATGTCGAGAACGTGCTGGCCGCGTTGCCTGCCAATCATGTGCAAAGCCTGGCCCTGGCCGATGGCCTGCCCACGAGCGTAGTCACCGATACCGTAGCGACGGTGACGGATACGCTGGCGCCGGTCACCGATACCCTGGCGCCGGTTACCAACACCCTCGCACCGGTCACGAACGCCGTTGCGCCTGTTACCAGCGCCGCGGCTCCCGTCACCAATCTGGTGCAGCCGGTGGTGGATACGGTCGGGCAAGCGACGGGCCTGACGCAGCAGCTCAACAGCGTATTGCCGGGGCTAGGCGCGCTGTAAATCCCTGCGGTTTGCGCCAGTCATGGCGCATGGTCGTTCCGAAGGCCGGCTTCGTCATCGTGCGAAGCCGGCTTTTTGATTTGTCATCGGTCTCGTTGCCCGGAGCCGCGCCTGACACTTACCGGCCATATGCCGTCGTCGCCCGTGACGAAAATGCGCCTGTCCGCCCCGTCGGCGATATCGAAGCCGCCCGTGAAATCGCCGAAAGCCGGCAGCACGGTCAAATAGGGCTCGCTGTAAAAGCAGGGCAGGCGCAGGCGCTGCCGTCCCGGACCCTGCAGGCAGTACACCGGATGCACATGACCCGCCAAGGTGTGCAGGCCGGCATGCGCGACAGGATAGTGGGCCAGCGCGAACGGACCCAAAGCGACAGGTTCACCAAGTACGGCGATGCCAAGTTCGGGCGGCGGGTCGCCCGCACGCAGGTCATGGTTGCCGCGTACCAGCAGGCATTCCAGGCGTGGGTGACGCTTTCGCCATGCTGCTAATGCAGTCAGCACCGCCGGCGTCATTGCCTGCGGAGCATGTAGAAAGTCGCCGAGGAATACCAGCCGTGCGCAATCGTAGGTTGACAGCAGGGCGTCCAGGCGTCGCAGGTTGTTGGCCGTGGTGCCTGCAGGCACAGGTTGCCCCAGTGCACGATAGGTAACGGCCTTGCCGAAATGCACGTCGGCGACCAGAAGGGTTTGCTGCGCGGGCCAGTAGGCAGCCTTGTCGGCGAGCAGCAGCAGTCGGGTACCGGCGATGTCCAGTGACAGTTCGCGATTCAAAAGCCGTGCCTCGGCTTGGGCGG
>CBILOJ010000155.1:0-5025 GCA_966238525.1 uncultured Methylophilaceae bacterium
GCGGCGCAGCCCGGATCGATCCAGACCAGGCTGATGATGCAGAGATCGTTGGCCTGATCCTTGGGGATGATGCCTTCGATCACGCAGTCGAGCACGGCATCGGCCGTCGCCGCTTGCACCACGCCGCCGAACAGTTCGATATTGGTGGAATCCTTGAGCGTAACCTTGGGCACCATCATGGTGGCGGGCTTGACCATTTGATTGATGTCGCGCACGGCGAACATGGCGGAATGGCCTTTGCTCTGCGCCATCAGATTGGCGAAAGCCGTACCGACCGGGCCGTCGACGGCGCCGATGACGATCTCGGGCATGGCGGCGGTAACGTCCTTGCCTTCACTGAATATGGTGGCTTCGCCAGCCTTGAACACGATCTTGGACATAGGGATTCCTTTAAGTACGAAAGTTGGGCGTATTGCCGAAAGGCCGCATTGTAGCGAAAGCGGCTGGCATAGGCAAACCATGCGCGCCGCTTATCAATAATAATCAAACGCTTAGGTTGAGCTTCATGTCGCGATGGGGAATGCCGGCGTCGAGGTATTCTTCGCTGCAGACGACGAAGCCAGCCCGCGCATAGAAATCCAGTGCATGCGTTTGCGCCGATAGCGTAATGTCGCGCCAGCCGCGGGCACGGCAACTGACGATTGCGCTTTGCAGCAGCAGGCTGCCGACACCACGGCTGCGCCAGGTTTCCAGTACGGCCATGCGGCCGATGCGACCTTGTGCCAATATGCGCGCGCAGCCGAGTGCGGCGCCGTCGGCAGTCGTGGCCAGCAAATGCACGGCATCGTCATCGAGGCCATCCCATTCCAGCGCCTCCGGCACGCGTTGCTCGACGACGAATACCTGACGCCGGATGGCAGCAAGCTGCGCCTCGGCATCGGCCCAAACGACTTCATGCACCGCAAAGCCGGGAATACTGGCGATTTGCAACATTCCAACGCTATTGCGACGCGTCGTCTATCTTTTGCCGCGTCTCTTCCGCCTGCTGCTGCATCTGCGCCTCTACGCCCTTGGCCTGATCGAGTGCCTGGCGCTCGCTGCCGGCAATTTGCGGCGTCTGATCGTCGCCGGCGGTGCACGCCGCAAGCGCAATCAGTGTGAATAAAGCGGCTATCGCTAGCTTGTTCATGGCAATTTCTCCGAAATAATGGACTATTGCGGCTGCCGCTGCTTACGGGCATCATGTCCGCTGCCGCAGTGCTTGATCCGCGCTATAGAATAAAGCTCGTTTTTCCGAACAACAAGGTAAAGCCCAATGAATACTTTTCTCAATGTCGCCGCCCGCATTCTGCTGGCCCAGGTCTACCTCATCGTCGGTCTGTATGCCCACGTTTACCAGAGTCTCAACAACCCGATGTTCTACCAGAGCTTTCAGCAATATCTGGGCAGTTTAGGCCTGCCCGGGATTTTCGCGCCGCTCATGATCCTGGTCGAGGTCGTCGGCGCCGTGCTGCTGCTCATCGGTTTCAAAACGCGCTTCGCTGCCTGGATGCTGGCGCTCTATAGCATCTTCATCGCGCTCATGTTCCACAACAATTTCGCCAATCCGCAGGAATTGCTGTCCTGCCTGCAATACCTGGCGGTCGCTGGCGGCATGCTGGCCATCGCGGCCAATCCCGTTTCGGCCTGGAGCATCGACGGTCTGAAGAAATAAACTTTATTTCAGGCCAATAAAAAAGGCGTGGAAACACGCCTTTTTTATTGGTTAGCCGTAACTTGCAGGGTTTGCAACTATAGCTTGCGAACCTTTTATCGATTCAGGTGCGCAAACATGAAACCGTTTGCAAATCCTACGAAACCGCTTCTTTCAGGTTTTTTGGCAGCTGGAACACCACGTTCTCGACCACGCCGTGCAGCTCGGTCACTTCAGCGGAGCCCAGCGCCTGCAGCTTGGCGATCACTTCCTGCACCAGCACTTCTGGTGCCGATGCGCCGGCCGATACGCCGATCTTCTTCTTGCCGGCGATCCAGGCCGGATCCAGATGGCTGGCATCGTCCACCATATAGGATTCCACGCCCTGGTGCTGCGCCACTTCGCGCAGACGGTTGGAATTGGAGCTGTTGGGCGAGCCGACGACGATAACGAGATCGCAGTCGCGTGCCATGAGCTTGACCGCATCCTGGCGGTTCTGCGTGGCGTAGCAGATGGAATCGCTGCGCGGCGGCACAATGGCCGGAAAGCGTGCCTTGAGCGCTTCAACCACGCGCGCGGCATCGTCGATGGATAACGTGGTTTGCGTGACATAAGCCAGCTTTTGCGCGTCACGCACTTGTAGCCCGGCCACGTCTTCCGGCGTTTCCACCAAATACATGCCGCCTTCGGCCTGGCCCATGGTGCCTTCAACCTCGGGATGGCCCTTGTGACCGATCATGACGATTTCCCGGCCGGCCTTACGCATCTTGGCCACTTCGATGTGCACCTTGGTCACCAGTGGGCAGGTAGCGTCGAATACACTCAAGCCGCGCGCCTCGGCCTCCTGCCGCACCTCTTGCGACACGCCGTGCGCGCTGAAAATCACCGTGTTGCCGGCCGGCACTTCGTCCAGTTCCTCGACGAAGACCGCACCTTTACGCTTGAGCTCGTCGACGACGAACTTGTTATGCACGACTTCATGGCGCACGTAGATCGGCGCGCCGAACTTCTCCAGCGCCTGCTCGACGATGATGATGGCACGATCCACACCGGCACAGAAGCCGCGCGGATTGGCTAACAGAATATCCACAATTCGCTTTCGATCAGAATCTAGTTGCCCAGCCAGTGGGCGAAAGTCAGCAGCAGGAACAGACTCACCATGAGTACGAGCACACGCCACACCAGCGCTACTGCACCCTGCAGGTAGTCGGCATCGGCTTCGTCGCCCATACCCATTTCCGGACGGTAGACGAGCACGCCGCCCACTTGCAACGGCTCGCCTAGCTTGACGCCCAGCGCACCGGCGCCGCTAGCCAGCACAATGCCGAGCGATTTGTCCGACCAGGCTTCTGCCTGCGTGCGCCAGCAATAGACGGCATCCTCGAAATCGCCGACGACGGCGAAGCAGGCTGACGTTACGCGCGCCGGCAGCCAATCCAGCCAGTCGAACACGCGGCGTACGCAATGGCTGAATGGCGTAGGGCCCTGCGCCTGCCATTCCTGGCGCAGAATCAGCGTGAGGCGGTAGAGCAAGGCGCCACCGGGGCCGAGCAGCACAAACCAGAAGATGGGGGCAAGCAGGCCGTAATGCGAGCGCGTCAGCGTGGTTTCTATACCGAGGCGGGCGATTTCGGTCGTGGTGTAATCCTGGTCTTCCGTATTTTCCCAGCGCGCGTAGAGATCGCGCGCTTCGTCGACGTTGCCCTCCCGCAACGCCCGCACGATCTTTTCCGCATGCTGGCCGTAACGGCTGAAGCGTAGCGTGATATAAAGCACGGCGATGCCGAACAGCAGTCCGAGCGGAGCGAACAGCTCGAGCAGAAAGTAATAGGCGATACCGATAACGAGCGCCGGCAGCAGTGCCCCCAGCAGCCAGGCGATAACGCCGTGCACCTTCTTGCCGTCGTCGCATTTGCGCTGCAACAGCTGGGCATAGGGTGCATAGAGCTGGCGCAGCCAGTCCGACCGCTGATGCGGTCGATAATAGCTGAGCACTAGTGCGCCTAGCAGGGCAAGCAGATTCATCGAAGGGTCTCCGTGTTGTCCAGCATGGTTGTTTCGGCGGCAAGCGGCATTTCCACCCGCAGCACGCTGTGTTCGTAGATTTCCACCGTCGGCAGATGCAATGTCATGCCATTGCGCTCGGCATAGGCCAACAAGGCCGAATAGGTCTTGCCGTAGGCAAACAGCGGATGCGCCTTGATGCTGGCAGCCGCTACCCGGCGCGACGGAATCGTGCCAAGCTTGAGCGGCGCTACCGGCATCGCACCTGCAGCGACGATAAAACCGGTTTGCGCGCGCAATTCCTTGTAAGGCGTAATGCGCGGATCGCTCTGCATCACAGTGATCTGCGGCCCGGCGGCAATGCCTTGACTATCAAGCATGCGCAGCACTTCCTTCTGCTTGGATTCCAGCTTGGAGTAGGCGCCTTCCGCATCCAGATAGGCATAACGATAAGCGCCGCGCTCACCGGTTTCGACCTCGGCGGTTGAAAACAGCCCCCACCACCACAACACAGCGGTGACGGGAATAAGGAATACCAACAGGAAATAGGACCACTGCTTTTTCACGGGACGGCTGCTTATGATCTTATACACATAGTGCGAATATTGCGGTGCGGCATGTATCACGCCTGCGGAAGAATTTTAGTCCTTGAAAAGATACCACAATCCTGCGCCGCCATGCACGCCGTCGGGGCACCAAAGCCGGGTTAGGCGGTATAATCGGCACTCTGCCACCCAGCACGGTTCGACTCTAATGAAAAACACCGCAACTTTGCTCATCAACTGTCCGGATCGCAAAGGTCTGGTGGCGGCGATCGCGGATTTCCTTTATCAGAACAATGCCAACATCCTGCATGCCGACCAGCACCAGGATGCCGAGAACAAGCTGTTCCTCATGCGCGTGGAGTGGGATCTCAACGATTTCGCCATCGCGCCGCAGGATTTCGCCGCGCATTTCGCGCCGATTGCCGAACGCTTCGACATGGATTGGCAGCTCAAGCTTTCACCGCAGCGGCCGCGCGTGGCCATCATGGTGTCGCAATACGACCATTGCCTGGTCGATTTGCTCCATCGTCATCAGAGCGGGGAACTGGCCTGCGACATCCCGCTCATCATCAGCAATCACCGCCATACCGAAGCATTGGCCGCCTACTACGGCATCCCGTTCCATCACATCGAGGTCGACAAGACCAACAAGGCCGAGGCGGAAGCGCGGCAGTTCGCGCTGTTCGACCAGCACGATATCGACCTCATCGTGCTGGCGCGCTACATGCAGATTTTGTCGCCCGACTTTGTGAAGCGCTATCCGGAACGCATCATCAACATCCACCATTCTTTCCTGCCGGCCTTCATCGGCGCCCGACCCTACCATCGCGCCTTCGAGCGTGG
>CBILOJ010000156.1:0-4938 GCA_966238525.1 uncultured Methylophilaceae bacterium
TGCTGTGCTTCCTGCAGATGCGCATCGATCTTGGGCTTGGCTTCCTGCAGCAAGGCCTTGAGCTCGGCATTCTTCACGCTCGGCATCAAGGAATCGCGAATGGCCTCCTGCACATCGCCGTGCATGCTGACCTGGCTCGCCATGTAGGCTTCGTCGAACACTTCACCGCTGGTCGCCTTGAGGCCGGTGATCGCGGTCTTGGCCTTGGCCTTCAATCCATTGCTCAGCGCGCTGTCCGCAGGCTTGAGGCCCAACTTTTGCCCCAGCTCCTTGCCTTTGCGATCCATCGCGGTGTGGTCCTTGATCATTTGCTCGGCAAATTGCTTGACCTGCGGGCTGGTCGCCTTGGATTGGGCAGCCTGGGCAGCCTCGATTTCTCCCATATTAGCCACGTGCAGCACCTGAAGGATTTCGGCATCGCTCAACGTGACGCCAACCAGGCCCTTATCCGCAGCGAATGCCAGCGGCGCGCACAGCGCCAGCAGCGCACAACTCCAGCGTAGAAAACGTTTACTCATGATGGACTCCTCTCGATAGTTGAGAGAACCATTATGACCATCGCCACGAATATGTTCGTGGGATCGGGCACATTGCGGCAAGGCGCCTGGATCATGACGCTGCGGCTTCGGCGGCCAACGCAAGATCGGCAACCAGTGTTTCGTAGCGCAGTTGCCTGGTGGCCTTGTCCGGCGTACGCAAGATGAACGAGGGATGGTAGGTCAGGATGGCCTGCCGCCCATCCTCCAGCGCAAGCAGCTTGCCGCGGTTGGCCTCCAGGCCCAGTGCCTTGCCGGTGACTGCTCGCGCCGCCACTGCGCCGAGGGCGACGATGACGCGCGGCCGGACGATGTTGATTTCGCGCTGCAGCCATGGCAGATAGGTCTTGATGTCGCCAACGCCGGGCACCATGTGCATGCGCCGCGTGCCCTGTAGCTTGAATTTGTAGTGCTTGAGCGTATTGGTGACGTAGACATCGGCGCGCGCCATGCCCGCTTCCTGCAGCGCTTTATCCAGCAATTTTCCGGCGGGGCCGATGAAAGCCTGTCCGGCCAGATCCTCCTGTTCTCCCGGCTGCTCGCCGAGTAGCATGAGTTGTGCAGACGCAGCGCCCGAGCCGAATACGGCCTGCGTGGCATGTTGCGCCAGCGGAAATTCCGCAGATGCCAGCATGCCGTTGTTGAGTTCGCGCAAGGCAGTAGTCGGGTCGCTCGCATGGCGGGTCGGCATGACGGCCTCCTTTCTTGCGACATATTTCACTATTTTTCGCGCCGGTTCCGTGGGCTGGGCCGCGATCATCGTATCTTTCTGCTTGTCGGCATTGGCGACGAGGTCAGCGATGAGTTCGGCTTCGGGCAGATTGCGCCAGTATTTCTTCGGCATCTGCGCCTGCATGGCAGACACCTTGAGCCGTGCCGGATTGAAGATGCTGCGGTAGTAGGCGCGCCACAAATCCTCGCCGGCATCTTCGGCCGGCGCATCGGACTTGCTCGCGCCCGCGCTGTAGCTCAGCGTCTGGCCGCCCCAGTGCATGCAGACTTCGGGCGTCAAAATGGACCAGCGCATGTTGGTGAAGCGTTGCGTGAAAAATGCCGCCGAGGCCTGCACAATGTGATGGCTGGGCTCGAACCAGGCGACGAAACGCGGCTCGGCGTCCTCCTCACTTTCGATCTCGCGGAAGCGCACGAAGGCCTTCATCTTGTGCAGGTCGCGCTGCACGTCCTGGCACATCTCGCGCACCTGCGACACGTAGGGGTCGAATGAAACCTGCAGCAGGCCGGGCTGCTCACGCAACTGCCACAGCAAGCGGTAGAGCAAGCTGAAACGCGCGGGACTCTGGTGGAGGATGGCCGTACGGCAGAGGCTGATGAAATCGCGCGGCACCGAGAACTGCGGTCCTTGCACTGTCGCCGGCACGAACTCGGGCGGGTCGAACAGCCCGTTGCCGCCCTCACCTACGCGCCACTCGACCTCCCGCGGTGCAATGTCCTGCGCCAGCAAAGATCGCGCCGCCGTGCGCCAACCCTCGAAATCGGTTTCGTGCGCGAGCCGGACCAGCGGCATATTAAACTGGCTCGAACAGGCCGAGCTGCTGCGGCTGGGCGGACTGTTTCAGCCGCTGCTTCAGGTCGGCAGCTTCGAGGCTGTGGCCGGGCTGATGATCGGGCAATACGATGAACGGCAGCACCTTCTTGAGCGGTACGCGCAAACGCGTCAGATCGTCGTAACGGATAGCCCGCACCTTACGCGCGGCGAGGATGCGCTCGATGCTGGTTACGCCCAGCCCGGGCACGCGCAGCAGCATGGCCTTGGGCGCGCGGTTGATATCGACCGGAAACTGCTCGCGATGCTGCAGCGCCCAGGCCGTCTTCGGATCGACGTCGAGATCGAGCATGCCGTCCTGCCCAGTGACGATCTCATCGGCATTGAAACCATAGAAACGCAGTAGCCAATCGGCCTGGTACAGCCGGTGCTCGCGTACGAGCGGCGGAGATTTGAGCGGCAGCATTTTGCTGGCATCGGGAATCGGGCTGAAGGCGGAGTAGTAGACGCGCCGCAGCCGGTAGGCGCCGTAGAGATTGGCGCTGGTGTCGAGGATGGCGCGGTCATCGGTGGCATCGGCGCCGACGATCATCTGCGTGCTCTGGCCGCCGGGCGCAAAGCGGTGCGGCTTCTTGCCCGTCAGCGTCTTGTCCTTGGCCTCGTCGATCTTGAGCCGCAATTGCCGCATGGAACGGCGGATGGCCTGCGCATCCTTCTCCGGCGCCAGCGTGTGCAGGCTGGCAATGGTCGGCAGCTCGACATTGATACTGAGGCGATCAGCGTAGAGTCCGGCCCGTGCCATCAGCTCCGGGCTGGCATCGGGAATGGTCTTGAGATGGATGTAGCCGCGGAAATCGTGCTCCTGGCGCAGCACGCGCGCCACCTCCACCACCTGCTCCATGGTGTAGTCGGGGCTCTGAATGATGCCGGAACTCAGGAACAGGCCTTCGATGTAGTTGCGGCGGTAGAAGCTCAAGGTGAGGTTGACCACCTCCTCCACGTTGAACCGCGCGCGCGGCACGTTGCTGCTCACGCGATTGACGCAGTAGACACAGTCGTACACGCAGAAATTGGTCAGCAGGATTTTCAGGAGCGAAATGCAGCGCCCGTCGGGCGCATAGCTGTGGCAAATGCCCATGCCCGTGGTCGAGCCTATGCCCTTGCCGTCGCTCGAGGTGCGTTTATCCGTTCCGCTAGAAGCGCAGGAAGCATCGTATTTGGCCGCGTCGGCCAGGATTTCGAGTTTGCGCTTGAGCTCCATGCGGGAATCTTCAAAGATGGGACGAGAACCAGCTAAGACCTCGACAGCCGATTCGGGTTCGTCCCGCCATGTTGCCCGCGACGCCTGTTCGGCGAAACGGCAGCGCAAGCCGTTTCGCCGTTGTTTATCGCTCAGACGCCAGCGTCAGCGCAGCCCCTGATTTCTCGTACGCCACGCCCATAGGGTAGCGACAATGCCGACGATGGCAGGCAGGCTCACTGCCGGAAAATCGCGCAACAGCGCATTGGGCGCACAGATGCCGACTGCCACTTCCCAGAAATGGAAACAGGCGTGCGCGATGAGCCACAGCGTGGCGCCGGCCCATAGCACAACGCGCATCCGAGGCCGGAACAGGCCGACCAGAAAGGCGATCCCGAGGTAGAACTGCACGATGCCGATATCGCGCACGAAGTGCTGATTGAAGAAGCCCGTATCGGTGACGCCGGGCACCAGGTCGTACCAGGGTTTCGGTGCGGCCAGCATGAAAACTCCGTTGAGCGCCAGAAACAACCCTGTAGCCTCCACTGCGATGAGAAGGGCCACAGATAAGCGCGAGGCCGTCCATAACGGCTTCATGGCAACGTTCGCTATCGACATGGCGTTATGCCGGCACTGCCGCCGCTGCCAGCCACTGGTCCAGGGTCAAAGCGCAAATGCGGGCGTCATCTTCCGGCGTGAGGGAACGGTCGTTGATCCTGACACCGAAGTAGGATGCCTGCTCGTCCTTGATCACCACCCTGCCATCCTGCCTTGCCCGCAATACCTGATCGACCAGCTGATACAGCGGCAGCTTTTGCGGGCCGGCGACTTCGACCTGGCCATTCACCGGCTTGCTCAGCACGACGTCCGCCAAGGCCTTTGCCACATCGACTGCGGCAATCGGCTGCAACTTGGCGGAAGGCAGACGAATCTGTTGCCCATCGGCGCTCGCATGCGCGATGCCCATCACGAACTCGTAGAATTGTGTGGCCCGGACGATCGTATAAGGCCTGCCAGAGGCAATGATCATCTTCTCCTGTGCCATCTTGGCGCGGAAAAATCCGCTTTCCAGCATGCGCTCGGTGCCGACCACGGACAGTGCCACATAATGGCCCACACCTGCAGCCGTTACTGCTGCCAGCAAATTGCGCGTTGATGCCTGGAAGAATTCCATCACCGCGTTGTCTTCAAACGACGGAGAATTGGTGACATCAACCACCACTTGCGCGCCCGCCAGCACCTCGGCCAGCCCTTCCCCGGTCACGGCATTCACGCCGCTGGATGGAGATGCTGCGATCACTTCTACGCCCTTTTCCCGCAGCATGCCGACGAGGTTGCTGCCTATCAATCCGCTACCGCCTATCACCACGACTTTCATGATTTGCTCCCGATATGAGTTGAACAATCGATCAGGACAAGAAAACCAGCTCATCGTGATCCATTTCGTTGACGATGCATATTAGGAGTGAAAGAATCTGTCGTAAATGACAGATAACCCTGAAATCATGCCAAGGACGCAACCGCCGGATAATCAGCTCCTGTTCGTTGCGTTTCCCAACATGAGCCTGCTCGATTTCACCGGTCCGCAAACGGTGTTCTGGACGGCTTCCAATTACATGCGGCAACAAGGGCTCCCCGGTTACAGCCTGCACACCGGC
>CBILOJ010000157.1:0-4920 GCA_966238525.1 uncultured Methylophilaceae bacterium
GCCAGCCGTTGCGGGCGTTGCGCGTCGGCATCACGCAGTCGAACATGTCCACGCCCTGCGTCACGGCGGCGACGAGGTCTTCCGGCGTGCCGACACCCATCAGGTAGCGCGGCCGGTCTTGCGGCATGCGTGGTGCGGTGTGGGCAAGAATGCGCAGCATGTCCTCCTTGGGCTCGCCGACCGAGAGACCGCCGATGGCATAGCCGTCGAAGCCGATTTCCGTCAGGCCTTGCAATGATTCGTCACGCAGATCCTCGTACATGCCGCCCTGGATGATGCCGAACAATGCATTGCGTTGCGGCAGTGCCTGGGCTTCGTTTGGCATGGCGGACATGGTTGCCGTCGTTTTGCCATCCTGCAGCATCATTGCCTGCGTGACGGACAATGGCGCCAGACGGTCAAACTCGCTCTTGCTGCGCTCGGCCCAGCGCAGGCTGAGCCGCATCGAGTCGCGCGCCTGCTCGTGTGCGGCGGGGTAAGGCGTGCACTCGTCGAAGATCATGACGATATCGGAATTGAGCACGCGCTGGATGCGCATTGAGGCTTCAGGCGTGAGGAAACAGCTGTTGCCATTGACCGGTGAACGGAACTTGACCCCTTCCTCGGTGATCTTGCGCAGATCGCCCAGGCTCCAGACCTGGAAGCCGCCGGAATCGGTCAGGATCGGGCCGTTCCAGCCCATGAAGCCGTGCAGGCCGCCGTGCGCGGCAATAACATCCAGACCCGGCCGCAACCAGAGATGAAAGGTGTTGCCGAGCAGGATGTGGGCGCCGATGCTACGGATTTCGTCGGGCGACATGGTCTTGACGGCGCCGTAAGTGCCGACCGGCATGAAGGCCGGCGTCTGCACCGTGCCGTGAGCGAGCGTCAGGCTGCCGCGACGGGCGGCACCATCTTGTTGGAGCAGTGAAAATTCCATTGCCGTTGCATCGTGGAGTGAAGCCGCGATACTAGCATGAACCGTTACGGGCAAGGCTGCCTGTCGCGCTTGGCTATTACTTGTGTTGTGTGCGCAACGGCGCATAGCCAAGCCCTGCTGCTTTGCTATACTGAGCGGCATTACGGGAGCCATCATGTCCGAACCTATGTCACGTTTGCGCCGCAGGCGAGTGCTGATCGAAAACGGCCTGCGCGAGCGCAGCATTTATCTGCTGCCCAATCTGTTCACGACCGCGGCGCTGTTCGCCGGTTTTTATGCCATCGTGCAATCCATGAATGGGCGTTTCGAGCACGCCGCCGTCGCCATTTTCATCGCCATGGTGCTCGACGGCCTCGACGGTCGCGTCGCCCGGCTCACCAATACGCAAAGCGCGTTCGGCGCCGAATACGACAGCCTGTCCGACATGGTGTCGTTTGGCGTGGCGCCGGCGTTGGTGCTCTATGTCTGGGCGCTGCAGCCGCTGGGCAAGCTGGGCTGGATTGCGGCCTTCATCTATTGCGTCTGTGCTGCGCTGCGGCTGGCGCGCTTCAATACCAAGCTCGACGAGAGCGACAAGCGCTACTTCCAGGGTTTGCCGAGCCCGGCGGCGGCGGCCTTGCTGGCTGGCCTGGTCTGGGTAGCCTATGACAACGGCATTACCGGTACCGAAGTCTTTTTCGGCTGGCTGCAGATGAAATGGCTGGCCTGGATCATCACGATTTTCGCCGGCCTGTCCATGGTCAGCGACTTGCGTTTCTATAGCGGCAAGGATATCAACCTGCGCAGCAGCGTGCCGTTCGTGGCGGTGCTGCTGATCGCACTGGCTTTCGTCTTGATTTCCTATAGTCCGCCTGTGGTGCTGTTTGCGGTATCTCTGCTCTATGCCCTGTCGGGCTATATGTTCTGGGGCTATACCCGTTACCGGGGCCGTCGCCGGCGTATAGCCAGGTAGCTGAAAACCGCAAGCCGGCGGCGGGCGCAGGCTTGCGTAGTGCCATAAAAAACAGTATATTGCGCTCATCATGCATTCCCAATTTCACAGTGCAGTTTTCTCGCATTACGGCCTTGTTCCGGCCGATCTGCTGCTGCACGCTGCGTTCCTGCTGCGCCCCGCGCGCTAAATATCCCACCCACAATCCGAGTTGTACCAGCCGCATGCACCAGATGCCTGCGATGAGCCGGTTTATTCCATCAGCCCGGCAGCAACGACCGACGAGACGATAGGACCAGAGCCATGCAAGCAGCAAGCCATAACAATCAGTTGATCATTTTCGATACCACCTTGCGCGACGGCGAGCAAAGCCCGGGCGCGGCGATGACCAAGGAAGAGAAAATCCGCATCGCGCGCCAGCTCGAAAAGCTTGGTGTCAACGTCATCGAGGCCGGGTTCGCTGCAGCGAGTCCGGGCGATTTTGATGCGATTCACACCATCGCCGGCCTCATTACCAAGTCCACGGTCTGCTCGTTGGCGCGTGCCAGCGAAAACGACGTGCGCCGTGCCGGCGAAGCGATCCAGCCCGCGATGCAGCACGCCGAGAAGAACGGCCGCATCCACACCTTTATTGCCACCAGCAAGATCCATATGGAGAACAAGCTGCGCATGACGCCGGACCAGGTGGTCGAGCGGGCGGTGCAGGCGGTGAAGTGGGCACGCGAATATACCGACGATGTCGAGTTCTCGGCCGAAGATGCCGTGCGCTCGGACATGGATTTTCTCGTGCGCGTGTTCGATGCCGTGATCGAGGCCGGCGCCAAAACCATCAATGTGCCCGACACGGTGGGCTACTCTTTGCCGCTGTTGTGGGGCGAGCGCATGCAGCAGCTCATCGCACGCGTGCGCGATGCGGACAAGGTGGTGTGGTCGACGCACTGCCACAACGATCTCGGCATGGCGGTCGCCAATTCGCTGGCGGCCGTCATGAATGGTGCGCGCCAGGTCGAGTGCACGATTAACGGTCTCGGCGAGCGTGCAGGTAATGCCAGTCTCGAGGAAATCGTCATGGCGGTGAAGACGCGTCGCGATATTTTCAATCTCGAAACCAGCATCGATACCACGCAGATCGTGCCGGCGTCCAAGCTCGTTTCCAGTATTACCGGCTATCCGGTGCAGCCGAACAAGGCGGTGGTCGGCGCCAATGCTTTCGCCCACGAATCGGGAATCCACCAGGATGGTGTGCTCAAGCACCGCGAGACCTATGAAATCATGCGTGCCGAAGATGTGGGCTGGGTGGCCAACAAGCTCACACTCGGCAAATTGTCGGGCCGTAACGCGTTCCGTACGCGGCTCAAGGAACTTGCCATCGAGCTTGATAGCGAGGAAGCCTTGAACGCCGCCTTTGCACGCTTCAAGCAGTTGGCCGACAAGAAATCAGAAATTTTCGACGAGGATTTGTTCGCCATCGTCAGCGATGACGTTCTCGGTGTAGATAGTGAGCACTACAAGCTCGTCTATCTTCAGGTCTGTTCACAGACCGGCGAAACCCCGCACGCCGTGGTCGCCGTCAGCGAAAATGGCCAGGAGAAGCGCGCAGAAGCCGATGGCGGCGGACCGGTCGATGCCACATTCAAGGCGATCGAAAGTATTGTCCAGAGCGGTGCCGAGCTGCAGCTCTATTCGGTCAACAACATTACCAGCGGCACCGATGCGCAGGGCGAAGTGACGGTGCGGCTGGCGCGCGGCGGACGCATCGTCAATGGTCAGGGCGCCGATACCGATATCGTTATCGCCTCGGCCAAGGCTTATCTCAACAGTCTCAACAAGCTGCACTCCAAGGTGGAGCGCGCGCATCCGCAACTTTAGATCGGGAAGGCGAGAATCATGCTACACAATATACAAGTCACCACGTTCGATATGAATCGGCTTTTTGCGATGATAGAGCAGCTGCGCAAAAGCGGTTTCCGTGAAACGGCCAACCTGGAAAAGCTGGAAGAAGAACTGGCGCGCAGCGACGAGGTGGCACCGACCGCGGTCGGTGCCGATGTCGTCACCATGAATTCGCGCGTACGGCTGCAGGATGAAGCCAGCGGGCAAATGCTGGAGTGCAACCTGGTTTTTCCCGGCGAGGCCAATGCTTCCGCCAACAGGATTTCCATCGTGGCCCCGCTGGGCACGGCCATCCTGGGCTACCGCGTCGGCGACACCGTCACCTGGCCGATGCCGGGCGGCGAACGCCAGTACAAGATCGTGGAGATTGCCTATCAGCCCGAGGCGGCTGGCGACTTTCATCTGTGAGACCGGCCTTGCGCGCAGTGTGCAGTCTTTGACCAGGCAGGCCGTATGCCGCAACGCGGGTTGATCGCGCTGGCGCTGGGCGCGCTTTATTTCATCTGGGGTTCCACTTTCCTCGGCATGCGCTTCGCCATCGACAGCTTCCCGCCGTTCATGATGGCGGCGTTGCGTTTTGTCATCGCCGGTGCATTGTTGTATGGCTGGCTGCGTTGGCGCGGCGTCGCTGCTCCGTCGGCAAAGGAATGGCTGGGCGCCACCGTGGTCGGTACGCTGTTGCTGGCCATGGGCAACGCTGGCGTGGCTTATGCCGAGCAGAGCGTATCGTCGGGTGTGGCCGCGCTCATGATAGCCACCGTACCGCTGTGGATGGCGGTTTTCGGTTGTTTCTGGCAACAGCGGCCAAGTGGGCGCGAATGGCTCGGCATTCTCATCGGCACCATCGGCGTCGTTGTGCTCAATCTCGGCGGCACGTTGCAGGCGAGCGCATTCGGTGCCGGCATCCTGCTGCTGGCTGCCGCCAGTTGGGCTTTGGGTTCACTGTGGGGAAAACGCCTGGCGATGCCAAAAGGCGCCATGGCGAGCGCCGCGCAAATGCTGACAGGCGGCGCCGTGCTTGTCGTCATCAGCCTGCTGGCGCAGGAACCGTGGCCGGCGCATGTCAGTACCAAATCGCTGTATGCGATTGCCTACCTCATCGTGTTCGGTTCGCTGATCGCTTACAGCGCTTATCTGTTTTTGCTGCAGCATGTGCGTCCGGCGCTGGCGACGAGCT
>CBILOJ010000158.1:0-4898 GCA_966238525.1 uncultured Methylophilaceae bacterium
CAGGCCAACCTCGACCGCGGCGGCAATACCGAGGAAAACCGCAAGGCCAAGTCGCCATTGCCTTCCTCCAAGCCCAAGCCGGCCAAGAATAGCGCCAAGCCGATCGCCGAGACACGGCATGCGGCCAAGGTGGCGCGGATTGAAGCCGAGGCCCAGCGCCAGCAGCAGCGTGTAGCGGAACTGGAGAGAAAGGCGCAAGCGCTGATGACGCAGATGCAGGCCGAGCAGAAGGTGGAAACCGACGCTACCCAGCAAGCTGCGCCGCAGCCGGAACAGGGCCAGCAGGAAAGTACCGCGCCCACCATAGATGCGGCAGCGCTGGTCGCACGCAGCCTCGACATGGCGCGGCTGGAAGCGCAGATTGCCAAACAGCAGGACGAATACCAGAAGCGGCCCAAACGGCGCTTTATCGGCGCGCGTGCACGGGAATACCGCTTCGCCACCTATGTCGAAGCCTGGCGCCAGAAAGTGGAAAAGATCGGCAACCTGAACTACCCGGTCGAGGCCAAGGAGCGGAAAATCTATGGGAAGCTGCGCATGACGGTGTCGATCAAGGCCGACGGCAGCCTGGAGAAACTGGAAATCAACCAGAGCTCGGGCTATCCGGTACTCGATGAAGCCGCGCAGCGCATTGTGCGGCTGGCCGCACCATTTTCACCGTTTCCGGACAATATCCGCGAGGATACCGATATCCTCAGCATCACGCGCACCTGGAGTTTTACCAAACAGGATAGCCTCGCCAGCGAATAAGGCCGGTTCGCGCAAGCGGGTCTGGCGACAGGAGAGCAATACCATGAACCACTACCAGCATCACGTATTCTTCTGCCTCAACGTGCGTGAGGACGGCGCCGAATGCTGCACAAATTACGGTGCGCAAGCGATGTTCGACTACATGAAGAAATCGGTCAAAAAGCTAGGGCTGAACGGCAAGGGCAAGGTGCGCATCAATCGCGCCGGCTGCTTCGACCGCTGCTCCGAAGGCCCTTTGCTCGTGATCTACCCGGAAGCGATCTGGTACAGCTTCGTCGACGAGCACGACATCGACGAAATCATCGAATCACACTTGATCCAGGGCAAGCCAGTCGAACGGCTCATGGTGTAGGCGTTCAGTCCAGTGCAGCCTGGATCGCCTGCTTGAGCCGCCTCGCAGTTGCCGGATCCAGCGGATGCGCCAGGGTTTCGCGTTGGCCGACGCCCCAGATCGGCTCGGGAAAATGGCGATCATGGCGGTAGCGCGGTATCACATGCCAATGCAGGTGCGGCGTCTTGTTGCCTAGACTGGCCAGATTGACCTTGTCCGGCCGCATGACCTCGCGCACGGCCTGCTCGACCGCGAACACGACTTCCATCAGGCGCAGGCGGTTTTCATTCGCCAGGTCGCTCATCTCCGCCTGATGCCGGTTGAGGATGATGCGGCAGAAGCCCGGGTAATCAACATCGTCCACACGCACCACGCGGCAGAATTCATCCTGCCAGATCAGTTCACCGCCGGGCGTATCGCAAAGTTCGCAAGCCATTTCAAATCCAAGAGTTAAACAATCACGGCCGACATCATAACTAAAATCGTGTCGCGCTGCCGCAGCCAATCTAATGAAAATCATGAGACGCTTTTCATGAGTTTGGGCACAGGACGCAATCACACATACGGGTACAGTGTGACTCACGTGATGCACTTGCACTCCACTTGCGCATGAGCAATCAACGTAAAATCCATTCAAAGGAGAATTGTTATGTGGACCAAGCCAGCTGTTACCGAAATGCGTTTCGGTTTTGAAGTTACGATGTACGTTTGCAATCGCTAAGATTGCAAACAAAGCGCGGCGCAATCGTTAATTCATCAGCTTTTGCGACGACATGAAACGGGAGCCTCGGCTCCCGTTTTTATTTGCCGACTTCCGGCTTTGTCCCATCTCTCATCGCAAAACTCCATGCACTGTCGCCATTGAAATAGAACAGAAGCCCATCGTCATGAGTCAGAATGCCGTTTTCGATTTATCAATACGCCTCAACGGCAGTGATTATTTCGCATTACCAAGATTGTTCAGCACAAAGCCCTTGGGCAGCAGCACCCAGATCTTGCCGGGCTGCTTCATGGCACCGGCACGCTGACCCGCAATGTCTCCCGCACCCCAGTAGAAATCCGCACGCACGCCGCCCTTGATGGCGCCGCCGGTATCCTGCGCCAGCATGAGCCGGTTGAGCGGTGTGCTGCTGTTGGGGTAGGTGGTCGCCAGGAATACCGGCGCGCCGAGCGGAATGTAGCGCGGATCCACGGCAACGCTGCGCTCCGCCGTGATTGGCACGCCTAGCGCCCCGAGCGGCCCGGGCAGGCCGGCCGGTAGTTCGCGGAAAAAGACGTAGCTCGGATTAGTATCAAGCAACTCGCGCAATTGGGCAGGATGATTGCGCGCCCAGCGCTTGATACCCTGCATCGAGGCATCCTCGGCGGCGAGCTCGCCGCGATCGATCAGCTCGCGGCCGATGGAGCGATAGGTGTAGCCGTTGTGATCGGCATAGCCCACCTGGATACGTTCGCCGCTGTCTAACTGGATAATGCCTGAGCCCTGAATCTGCAGGAAGAACAGATCGATGATGTCATCCACCCACAGCAACTCCTGACCCTGGAGCGGCGAGGGCTGGGTTTCGATTTCGCTGCGGCTGTAGTAGGGCACGAGCTTCTGTCCGACGACACGGCCGCGAATGCGCTTGTGCGCGAGCTCGGGGTAAAGATCGGCGAGCTCGACGCTGATGAGATCAGCCGGTTTGCTGTAGAGGGGATAACGGTATTTAGGTGTGGGTATGCGGCTGCCCTGCAGCAGCGGCTGATAATAGCCCGTGATCAGCCCGGTATCGGCGCCGTCGGCATCGGTAGCGCGATAAACAGTGAAATTCTGGCGGAAATAAGTGGCGATGGCGCGGCTATCGGGCGATGCCATTTGCGCGGCGGCATTACAGGCCGGCTGCCATTGCGGCTGCTTGACGAGCGTGCTGCAGCTTTGCAACCAAGCGCTCCAGGCTGGGCCGAGATCGCTCTGCGCGAAATCGAGCAATGTATCCCAATTTACCGGTTGTAGCCCACTATAGAGAGGCACGGCCGGTTCGGGCTTGGCCGGCGGCGCGGGCTTAGGTGGTGGAGGAACCGGAATCGGTATCGACGGCAAACTTGCTGCCGGTGGGCAATCGCAAGGGACCGGTGCGCTGCCTTCCCGCGTCGCCTGCTTGCTGCAGGCAACCAGCAGCAGGATCAGCGCGATACCGGCAATACGAATGATGGCAGCAGGCCGGCTCAATGCAGTACGCGCGGCATGCTGAGCCGGAAGGATTCGATGACGGCTTCAAATTGCGTACCATCCTCGGCCACCATCTGGTAACAACCATGCATGCTGCCTTCCGGCGTTTCGAGCACGGAACCGCTGGTGTAGCGGTAGTGGTCGCCGGGCTTGATCAGCGGCTGGGCGCCGACGACACCAAGGCCTCGTACTTCCTTGGCCTGCTGCCCGGCATCGGTGATGACCCAGTGGCGGCTGATGAGCTGCGCCGCAATGCTGCCGACATTGGTAATGGTAACGGTATAGGAGAACACGTAGCGGTTCTGCTCAATGTCGGACTGCTCCGCCACGAACGTCGTTTCGACGCTGACCGTCACTTCATAACGTTCGGGTGCGGCCATGCTCAGGAAATCAGACCTGTAGTCGGCGAACTTGGCGACGCCGAGTAGAGTTTCTTCGCCATGCGGCCGGCCAGGTAGGACTCGCGACCGGCCTCGATGGCCTTTTTCATCGCACCGGCCATGAGCACGGGATCGCGGGCCGCGGCAATGGCCGTATTCATGAGCACGCCGTCGCAGCCCAGCTCCATGGCGATGGTGGCATCCGAAGCGGTGCCGACGCCGGCATCGACCAGCACCGGGACCTTGGCGTTCTCGATGATGATCTGCAGATTCCACGGATTGAGGATGCCCATGCCGGAGCCGATCAAGGATGCCAGCGGCATCACGGCGCAGCAGCCGATTTCCTCGAGCCGCTTGGCAATGATGGGATCGTCGGAGCAGTAAACCATGACGTCGAAGCCGTCCTTGACCAGCGTTTCGGCCGCTGCCAGGGTTTCCAGCATGTTGGGGTAGAGCGTCTTCGGATCGCCCAGCACTTCGAGCTTGACCAGCTTGTGGCCATCGAGCAGCTCACGGGCCAGGCGCAGCGTACGCACCGCGTCGTCAGCGGTGTAGCAGCCGGCGGTGTTTGGCAGATAGGTGAATTCACTCGGCGGCAGGAAGTCGAGCAGTGAAGGCTCGCCCGCAGTCTGGCCGATATTGGTGCGGCGAATGGCAACCGTGACAATTTCGGCGCCGCTCGCATCAATCGCCGCGCGCGTTTCGGCAAAATCCTTGTACTTGCCGGTGCCGACCAGCAGCCGTGATTTGTAGGTTTTTCCTGCGATGTTCAATGTATGCATAGTTTAGCCGCCGCCCACGGCGCCGACGATTTCCAGTTTATCGCCCGAATTGAGCGCGGTTTGCGCGAACAGGCCGCGCGGCACGATCTCGCCGTTGCACTCTATGGCCAGCCGCTTGCCTTCGAGGCCGAGCGTGGCGACCAGCTGGGCCACGTTGAGCGCGGACATTTCGAATTGGCGGGATTTGCCATTAATGGTCAGATGAATCAAGGTGAAGACTGCCGAAAGATTAGCATTGCGACGCGCTATTTTACGTAGGTTTGGAGCTGCTTGGCAAACCGGCCGGCCGCGTGTCCGGCCGGTATTTCCGGTATGGAAAACCAGCTAGCTGTTTGCCAGCGCTGGCGACCAACGCGTAGAATACGCGCCTTCGCGGGCGTAGTTCAATGGCAGAACGGCAGCTTCCCAAGCTGCATACGCGGGTTCGATTCCCGTCGCCCGCTCCA
>CBILOJ010000159.1:0-4891 GCA_966238525.1 uncultured Methylophilaceae bacterium
TCCGCCAAGTGGATTAAGCGATGTTAGCGACGCCTTGGTGGTCTCACACCTGAGTTTATTTATAGGTTTACGCAAGAAGGTGGGCGTAATGGAAACTTTGGGCTTTGTGGCGTATCGGGATTACGGATAACCGGATTACGTATTACCAATGGTGCGCAACCTTTGGTTGCACACCCTACGGACCATTTGGCGTAGGGTGTGCAAACGTTTCATGTTTGCGCACCATCGACCGGTCCGCGCGCTTCACTCAGGTAAAATACAACGCTGCCCCGTTCGCTACCATTAGCTTTTGCGTGACCGCGGCCAGGTAGCCATCCTCACCTTCAAGGAATTCGCATGACTGCTCTGCAAACTCTGGAAATCGCCACCGACAACAATATAAGTGCCAGCGTCATCTGGCTGCACGGCCTAGGCGCCGACGGCCATGATTTTGCACCGGTCGTGGAACAACTCGGCCTGCCGCATGTACGCTTCGTACTGCCGCACGCGCCGCAACGACCCGTGACACTCAACGGCGGCTATGTCATGCCGGCCTGGTACGACCTGTCGGGACTGGAGATGGGAGCGCCGCAGGACGAAATTGGCATCCGCACCACGCAACGGGAAATTGAAGCCTTGATCGCGCACGAGCAGGCGCGCGGCATTGCCGCCGAGCGCATCGTGCTGGCCGGTTTTTCGCAGGGCGGCGCCATGGCTTTGCATACCGCGCTGCGCTACCCGCAACGGCTGGCCGGAGTGCTGGCGCTCTCGACCTACCTGCCGTTGCAGACCGCTTTGGAGGCGGAACGGCATACAGCCAACGACGGCTTGCCGATCTTTGTCGCGCACGGCGTCGAAGATAGCGTGATCAGCCTGGCTATCGGCCAGCTCACCGCCAAAGCGCTGGCACAGTACGGCTACGACCTGATCTACCGCGAATATCCGATGGCGCACTCGGTGTGCATGGACGAGATAGACGACATCCGCGACTTCCTGCGCAAGGTGCTCGCGCAATAACTGGTCAGAGCGTGATATCGGCGGCAATCTCGACGGCGACGCGTACCCAGTCGGCCTGCTGCTCGACCACCTCGCCGGTCTGTGCCAGACGCGCAAGCTGCGGCGTACGCATTTCGTATACCGCGCCTGTTTCGTAATCGGACAGTGGCAAGACCAGTGTCGACGCCTGCACCGGTTCGCCGCCAGCAGGCAGGAATATTGCGGGGAATGGCAGCGACGTCTCAGCGCTCGGACTGTCGGCCGTCAGCCGCTGCAGCCGTACGTAGCTGGGCATATGCGACAGTACTTCCACTCCGGCGAAATACTGTTGCGGCGTGCGCTGCTCGATGCTGCGCACAATCCCAATAGCCGTCAGGCCGGGGTTAAGCTCATCATTCATCGCGATCAGGCAACCGGGCTCGAGCCAGCGATTGGCGTCGATTTGCACCAGCGCGCCGTAACCGAGACCGCTTTCGTTGCTGATCTGCCAATCGCTTTGTGCCATAACGGTGTCGTCCGGCTTTGCTTGATAGGCCGCGGAGAAACCCATGTTTTTCAGGTGCTGGCATACGTTGAAGATGCCATGCACCACCTGTGCCGGCTTGGCGACGCTGCGGCGATCTTCCTTGCGGCGTTCGCGCTGCGCTATTTCCGGTGCCCACGCCAACAATAGCTTGTTCACCAACCTGAACGCATTGGGCAATGGCGTCGATCGTGGAAAATCCGGCGGCAGCCGGCCATTTTCGATCAGATTACGCATGGCCTGCAGCTTGGCGATGATGTCATCCATGCGCCAATAACGGCCGTCGGCCACCATGCCATGCTGGCGCAAATATCGCGCGCCGTGCGGCGCCTGCACATCGACGACAAACTGATGCGCGCTACCATCATCGGCACGCGACAACTCCAGTTTACGGCACCATTGGGATAACCACTCGTTGACGAGCGCGATCTCGCGGCGCGACAGATTACCGTGATCGACGCTATCGAGGGCCAGCACCCGCAGGTAACGCGCTGCGGCTTCCACGGCTACGGCCTCTACCGACTCCGCCATTAGGTAGGCGGCATGCAGCGCGCGCCAGTATGACTGCGGCGGCGGCTGGTAGCGCAGGTAATGCCACAACGCGAGCAAGGCCAGGTTCTCCAGCCTTTGCAGCAAGGCACTATGCACGACGGCAGCAGGCTGTGGCGATTCCAGTTCCCACACGCTGGTGGCATAGGCGCTGTCCAGCCCCCGCAGGTAGTCATGCACGACAACCCAGACCTCCTGTTCGAATTCGCGTTGCGGATGGCGTATATCAATGAAATGCTTGACCAGGGCAAGCGCATGGGGGGTATCGAGCGCCTGTCGCTGCACCAATTTAGGCAGCCTCGGCGCCGTAGCGCGGGACAGTGCCGGCGCGGCTTCGCTCAACAACGAAAGCCGTGCGGTCAGAGACAAGTCGTTCTTATTCATTCTTTTATCTGCTTGCGTTTGCTTGTTCATTATCAACCCTCGCCGCTCATGAGAGCCACTAGCCGAATCGATAGCTGTAATCTATGTCTTGCTTATGCGCCTGTCTGTGCGCCGATTGACCTAAAGCCCGGGTTTTGTTAGGGTTCAGTCCTTCTGTTGGTCGTCGTCATGAGCAAAAACACACATCCCGAACCCACCGCCGGTCTTGAAGCCCCGCTGACTTTCGAAAGCGCCCTTGCCGAACTCGAAACCATCGTCAATCAGATGGAATCGAGCGAACTTTCCCTGGAGCAGTCGCTCGCGGAATACAAACGCGGCGCAGCGCTTCTTCAGTTCTGCCAGAAGTCGCTCGCCGACATCGAGCAGCAGGTCAGCATTCTTAACGAGGCCAACCAGCTGCAAGCCTATAGCCTGTCCGATGACTGATTTCCAGCATTGGGCAAGCCATGTGCAAAGCCATATGGAGCATGTGCTGGACGCAGCATTGCCGCCGGCCGCGATTGCGCCGCAGCGTCTGCATGAAGCCATGCGTTACGCCGTGCTTGGCGGCGGCAAGCGCGTGCGCGCCCTGCTCGCGCATGCGGCGGGCGAGTTGTGCCAGGCCGAATCGCAAGCGGTGGAAATTGCCGCCGCTGCTGTCGAGCTTATTCATGCCTACTCGCTGGTGCATGACGACCTGCCCTGCATGGACGATGACGACCTGCGTCGCGGCAAGCCTTCGTGCCACAAGCAGTTCGACGATGCCACCGCGCTGCTGGTAGGCGACGCACTGCAAAGCCTGGCGTTCAAGCTGCTGGCCGAGCCCAAGCTCGTCGGCGACAGTGCGCGTCAGCTCGACATGATCCAGCTGCTGGCGCTGGCCAGCGGTTCGCGCGGCATGGCAGGCGGCCAGGCCATCGACCTTGCCAGCGTCGGCCACAGCCTGACCCAGCTCGAGCTCGAGCACATGCACATCCACAAGACCGGCGCCCTGATACGCGCCGCGGCACTGCTGGGCGCCTATGCGGCACCGAAAACAGACGCTGCGCGCATCCACGCGATAGAACAGTATGCGCAGGCAATCGGCCTCGCCTTCCAAGTAGTGGACGATATTCTCGATGCCGAGGCCGACACCGCCACCCTGGGCAAGACCGCGGGCAAGGACGCCGATGCCAACAAACCGACCTATGTGACCATACTGGGCCTGTCGCATGCCAAGGAACTCGCGCACGAGCTGTACCAACGCGCGCTGGAACCGCTGGCGGACTTTGGCGCCGAGGCACAGAGATTGATCCAGCTGGCCCAATTCATCACGCAGCGCAGCTTTTAGCCAGCCATAATAGCGATAGCCATGTACCCATTGCTCGACAGCATCGACGACCCTTCCCAGCTACGCCAGCTGGACCGCAAGCAACTGCGCGAACTGGCGCAGGAACTGCGCGCCTTTCTGCTCGAAAGCGTGTCGCAGACCGGCGGCCACCTTTCCTCCAACCTCGGCGTGGTCGAGCTCACGATCGCCCTGCATTACGTATTCAATACGCCGGACGACAGGCTGGTGTGGGACGTCGGCCACCAGACCTACCCGCACAAGATACTGACCGGCCGGCGCAGAGCAATGCGCGGCTTGCGCAAGCCCAATGGCATCGCCGGCTTCCCGCGCCGTAGCGAAAGCGAGTACGACACCTTCGGTACCGGCCATTCCAGCACCTCGATCTCGGCGGCGCTGGGCATGGCGGTGGCGGCGCAACGCGCAGGCCTGGAGCGGCGCACGGTTGCCATCATCGGCGATGGCGCCATGACGGCCGGCATGGCCTTTGAGGCACTCAACAATGCCGGTGCCATGGATGCCAACCTGCTCGTCATCCTCAACGACAACGACATGTCGATTTCGCCCAATGTCGGCGCGCTGCAGAATTACCTGGCGCGACTGCTGTCCGGCCGCTTCTATGAAAGCGTGCGCCGCTCGGGCGAAAAAGTGCTCAAGGTGATGCCGCCGGTGCTGCAATTTGCCAAGCGCGCCGAGGAACACGTCAAGGGCATGATGACGCCGGGCACGCTGTTCGAGGAATTCGGCTTCAACTATATCGGACCGATCGACGGTCACGACATCGATGCGCTGATCGCAACGCTGGGTAACATCCGCCATCTCAAGGGCCCGCAGTTCCTGCACATCGTCACGCAGAAAGGTCACGGCTATCAGCCGGCCGAAGACAATCCGGGCAAGTTCCACGGCGTCGGCAAATTCGACCCGAGCAATGGCCACGCCATCAGCGGTAGCGGCGGCAAGACTTATACCCAGGTATTCAGCGACTGGCTGGTGGACATGGCGGCGCAGGATGAACGCCTGGTCGGCATTACGCCAGCGATGTCCGACGGCTCGGGTCTCAACGAATTCGCCGCGCAATACCCGGATCGCTTCTTCGATGTCGGCATCGCCGAGCAGCACGCACTCACTTTCGCCGCCGGCATGGCCTGCGATGG
>CBILOJ010000160.1:0-4869 GCA_966238525.1 uncultured Methylophilaceae bacterium
AAAAAATGAAACGTCGTCGCCAGTTCCTGCAAACCGCAGGGGTGGGAGTGCTCGGCATGCTGAGCGTGTCGGGCCGCAGCTGGGCCGCGGCCATGAAAACCCTGGCGGTCGGCAACGGCGAGCGCGAGCTGGTCGCCTATCCGCAAAAGCGCAAGCTGATGCGCATCACCACGCGGCCCCCACATCTGGAAACGCCGTTCGAAGTGTTCGACGAAGGCATACTGACCGCCAACGACGCCTTTTTCGTGCGCTATCACCTGGCGGGCCTGCCGCTGTCCATCGACCCGGCCAGCTACCGCCTGCAGGTCTCGGGCCATGTTGAGCGCCCGCTGTCGCTGTCGCTCAAGGAGCTGCAAGCAATGGAGACGGTAGAGGTGGTCGCGGTCAACCAGTGCTCGGGCAACAGCCGGGCCTATGCCTCGCCGCGCGTGTTCGGCGCCCAGCTTGGCAACGGCTCCATGGGCAATGCACGCTGGACCGGCGTCGCGCTGAAGACGCTGCTGGACAAGGCCGGCGTCAAGGACGGCGCCGCCGTGGTTGCGTTCAACGGTCTCGACAATCCAGTGCTGCCGTCGACGCCCGATTTCATCAAGACGCTGAACATCGCGCATGCGCAGAACGGCGAGCCGCTCCTGGCCTGGCACATGAACGGCGAGGAACTGCCCTTCCTCAATGGCTATCCGCTCAAGCTGATCGTGCCCGGCTATTTCGGCACCTACTGGGTCAAGCATGTCAGCGAAATCCAGGTCCTCAAGCAACCGCTTGCCGGGCATGACAGCTTCTTCATGACGCACGCCTACCAGCTGCCCGACAACGATTGCGCCTGCGTGGCGCCCGGCACCAGCCCCGCCGCCACACGTGCGATCGGACGCCTCAAGGTGCGCTCCTTCATCACCAATGTGCGCGACGGCGAACAGGTCCCCGCCGGTCGGCGCATGGCATTGCGCGGCATCGCCTTCGACAGCGGCAGCGGCATCCGCAGCGTCGAGATTTCGGGCGATGGCGGGCGCAGCTGGCAAGCCGCCGGCCTCGGCCGAGACCTCGGCCGCTTCTCGTTCCGCGCCTGGCAGCTCGACTTCACACCCAAGGCGGGCGCTATCGAACTCATGGTGAGGGCAACTGCCAACGACGGCGAAACCCAGCCCACGACGGCTACCTGGAATCCAGGCGGCTACCAGCGCAATGTCATCGAAACCACGCGCATCAACGCCATCTGAGGAGCCCACATGAACTATCGCAACCTTCTGACCTGCGCCTGCAGCGGTCTGCTGCTGGCAGCAGGGCAATGCCTTGCCGAACCGCACAGCATCACGCTGCCGCCCGAAACCGCCCAGCTCAAGCCTTCCGACCACCCGGGCTACCAGCTCGCGCTGCAGAAATGCTCGATCTGCCATTCGGCGGACTATATCAACCTACAGCCGCCCGGCATGAATTTGCAGCAGTGGACGGGAGAAGCGCGCAAGATGCAGCAGGCCTATGGCGCGCCCATCACCGATGATGACGTGCGGCTGATCGGCGAATACCTTGCGCTCACCTACGGCACGGCGAAACCAACGGATATCAAGTCGGCAGGCAAGGCGAAGTCCGCGGTCACGGCCAGCCCCGTCGAGTCATCAACGAAAACGGCCGCGCAAGCTCTACTCGGCAAGCATGCCTGCCTCAGCTGCCACGCCATCGACAATCAGGTGGTCGGGCCGGCCTACCGCCAGGTGGCGCAACGCTACCGCGGCCAGGCCAAGGCGCTGGAGACCGTGATGGCCAGCATCAAGCAGGGCGGTTCGGGCAAATGGGGCACGACGCCGATGCCGCCGTTCGCCGAACTGTCGGCGCAGGAGCTGGAAACCCTGGCGCGCTTCGTGCTGAGCCAATGACAGCGTAACCGCGCGCATCCGCAAGCAGGTGGTCCTTTCAGCAAACCAGCTTGATGCACAGCGCCGCTGGCTAAAGCGCTATCACATAGCCCAGCCGATATTCGCGCCGCGCGGCAGGACGTGAAACCGGGGTCACCGATACCGTGATCTGGCGCCTGCTTCTGGCTTCCGCCTCGTTGAACACGACATTCAGCGTGTAGGTGTAGGTCTTGCCGGCCGGCACCTCGAATTCTCCCGCAGCGATCGGCAAGCCCTCGACTGCCAGGCGGTAGCGCTCGGTCTCGGTCTGCTTGTTGCTGAGGCGCACGGTGTAGCGGCTGCGCAAGTCGCCGTTGGCGAGCCGTGTCGCCAGCGGTTGTGCTTGCTGCTGGATGGTGGCGGAGAAGGGTTCCAGATGGTTGAGCTGGTAGGCAAGAAAGCCCAGGCACACGGCGAGGATGGACAGATAGCCGTACTTCTTGAGCCGGTGCCCGGACATGTGACCCGATGCGGCTTGCGTGGGCTGCGACATCTCCCTGAAGCGGATGAGCCCGGTCGGCAGCTTCAGCGACTCCATGATGTTATCGCACGCGTCTATGCACAAGCCGCAGGAAATGCAGTCAATCTGGAAACCCTTCCTGATGTCGATGCCGGTCGGGCACACGTTCACGCAATAGCCGCAATCGATGCAATCGCCGTAACCCTTGGCTGCCCTTGCGGCCGCATCCTTCAACGTCTTGTCCGGCGCCATCCTGCCCAGGCTGCGCTCGCCGCGCGCCTCGTCGTACACCACGGTCTTGGTCGCCGGGTCCTGCATCACGCTCTGGAATTTGCCGTAGGGGCAGGCCACGCGGCAGACGTCGTCGCGCGCCAATCCGGCCGCCACGTAAGTGGTCAGGCTCAGCACGATGACGCAACTGTAGGCGGCAAAAGGCGCGTGACCTGTGAATAGCTGGCCGACCAGCGTGCGTGCGTCGGAGAAATACAAGGTGAAGGTCAGGGCGGTGGCAAAAGCCAATGCCAGCCAGAGTGCGTGGGTCAGTGCAACCCTGGCAATCCGTTGCAGGCTCCAGGGTTGCTTGCGCAAACGGATGCGGGATTGCGCTTCGCCCTGCACCAGTTTCTCTATGGCCCTGAAAGCGTCGGTCCATATGGTTTGAAAACAGAAGAAGCCGCAAAACACGCGTCCGTACAGGGCGGCCGCCATGAACAGAAATGTAGCCGCAAACACCATGACGGCGACGAAGATCATCAGGTCCTGCGGAAACAGCACGATGTCGAAGAAATGGAAACGCGAATGGGCGATGTCGAACAACAATGGCTGCCCGGTTCGGGCCGTCCCGTGCCAAGTGAGCCACGGCAACGAGAAAAACACGGCATAGGCCAGCAGCACGATGGCCGTCTTGCGATTGCGGTACCGGCCCTTGACCGAGTAGGGGATGATGGGAATCACTTTCCTGGCCACGCCGGCCGTAGCGGTCGCTTGCATGCTTTGCTCCTGAATGATGATTGCATCTTAGGCGCAGACTGCAAGAGCAAACAGAAGCAGATGCTCGAATAAAAACCATATCAGTTGCATAATGCAGACAACTGCATCCAGCGGAACCCTGCATGAAACGCTACGAGCAAGTCGCCGAGGACATCGCCAATTCCATCAGCCGCGGCATGCTGCGCAAGGGCGAGCGGCTACCTTCGGTACGCCAGGCCAGCCAGCGCCGCGGTGTCAGCCCGTCCACCATCTTCCAGGCTTATTACCTGCTCGAGGCACGCGGGCTGATCAGCGCGCGCGAACGGTCGGGCTATTACGTGACCGGAGGCGTCGGCGCCATGCCGCAATTGCCCGACATGCCGGCGCCGACGCATGCAGCACTGACGACGGTGGACGTCAGCGAATTGGTCTTCGAGATTCTGGCATCGGTGCGTATCGGCAAACTGCTGCCACTGGGCTCGGCCTTCCCGAGCCCGCTGCTGTTCCCGCTCGGCAAGCTGGCGCGCATCATGGCTTCGACCGTGCAAGCCATGGACCCATGGGCGACCGTGCGCGACCTGAGCCCGGGCGACGAGCAACTGCGCCGGCAGATCGCCTTGCGCTACCAGATCGACGGTCTGCAAGTGCCGCCCGAAGAAATCATCATCACCAACGGCGCGCTGGAAGCGCTGAATCTCTGCCTGGCCGCCATTGGCGCCAGACCCGGCGACAGCATCCTGATCGAGTCGCCGGCTTTCTATGCCGCCTTGCAGGCGATCGAGCGCAATGGTTTGCAGGCGGTGGAAGTGCCCACGCATCCGAGCCGCGGCGCGGATCTGGAGGCCATGGAACATGCAATCCAGCAGCACCAGCCCAAGGCCTGCTGGCTCATGACCAATTTCCAGAACCCGACCGGCAGCCTGATGCCCGAGGAAAACAAGCGGGCGCTGGTCGCCTTGCTAAGCCGGTACGAGATTCCGCTGATCGAAGACGACGTCTACGCCGAACTCTACTTCGGGGAGAAGCGGCCGCTGCCGGCCAAGGCCTTCGACAAGGAGGGCCTGGTAATGCACTGCTCCTCGTTTTCCAAATGCCTGGCGCCAGGCTACCGCGTAGGCTGGGTAGCACCCGGGCGTTATGCCCGTAGCGTCGAGCGCATCAAGCTGACGACGACGCTGGCAGCCTCGGTGCCGGCACAGCAGACGCTGTCGAATTAACTTGCGAGAGGCCATTAAGAACGCCACATGCTCACGCTGCGGCACACCTTGCTCATGCAGCAGATCCGCTTCGTGCAGGCGGTCGAACAATACTTTCCGCCCGGAACACGCCTAACCGCACCGGCCGGCGGCTATTTCGTCTGGATCAAGCTGCCCGACGGCGTCGATGCGCTCATGCTGCATCGCCGCGCCGTTGCCGCCGGCATCAGCATCGCGCCGGGCCCGATGTTTTCCGCGCGACGCGGTTTCGAAAACTACGTGCGCCTCAACTATGGCCACTTGTGGGATGCGGAACTCGAAGCCGGTCTCGCCCGGCTCGGCCGCCTGGTGACCG
>CBILOJ010000161.1:0-4844 GCA_966238525.1 uncultured Methylophilaceae bacterium
AGGCAGCTGGTGCCGCCGCCACCCTCGCTGCGTTGCCAGCTGTCGTGCAGGAAGCGTTTGCCGTCGACCAGCTCCAGCGCTTCGACGATGCGGTTTTGCAGATCCTGTAGATAGATCAGAACGGTTTGGGAATTCATGATGTCTTCATGCGCGCAATATGCGTCCGCTGGCAAGGTCCTGGATGGTGGAAGGCCGGCGCCGCTGGCCGATCCGGCCCGGGATTACTCTGATTTCGGCACCGAACAGCCGGCGGCATTCGCGTGCGCTTCTGGCAGCCTTGCCACCGCTGCGGTTGGCGCTGGTGGAGACAAGCGCCATGCCGGCGGCTTTGCACAGGTGTGCCGACGGTCGGTGCGCGGTGACGCGCAATGCGATTGTGCGGTGTTTCCCGGTCAACGTGCGCGGGCAATCTGCCGCCGCGGGTACCAGCCAGGTATGCGGACCGGGCCAGGTGGCCGTCAGCTGCTGCCGTTGTGCGTCTGTAAGCGGCGCAATATAGGCATCGAATTGACGGGAGTTGCTGCCGATAAGGATCAGGCCTTTATGCTGCGGCCGGCCCTTGATGCGTAGCACGCGTTGGACGCCGCGCCGGCTGGCCGGATCGCAGCCGAGACCGAAGCAGGATTCGGTCGGATAGGCGATGACGCCGCCGCGGCGCAGATAATGTCGCAGTCCGCGTGCCAGCATCGCCTTAGGATTTGACGGCGCGATAGCCGATATCGCTACGCATCTGGCTGCCGGTGAAGCGGATATCATCGGCAATCTGGTAAGCGCGGGCCTGGGCGTATTTCACCGTTTCGCCGAGCGCGGTCACGCACAGCACGCGGCCGCCGCTGGTGACTGCCTGGCTGTCGACGAGCTTGGTGCCGGCATGGAAAACATAGGCGTCCTGCAGGTCCTTGGGCAGGCCGCTGATGATGTCGCCGGTGCGCGGCGTTTCGGGATAATTGGCGGCGGCCATGACCACGCCGAGCGCGGTGCGCCGATCCCATTCCGCATCGGCCTGATCCAGCGTACCGGCCACTGCGTGTTCGACCAGGGTGACGAGATCGGTCTTGAGCCGCAGCATGATGGGCTGCGTCTCCGGGTCGCCCATGCGGCAGTTGAATTCCAGCGTGCTGATATCGCCGTCCGGACTGATCATGACCCCGGCATAGAGGAAACCGGTATAGGCGATGCCGTCCTTGGCCATGCCGGCAATGGTGGGCGCGATGATTTCGCGCATGATGCGGGCATGGATTTCGGGCGTGACCACCGGTGCCGGCGAATAAGCGCCCATGCCGCCGGTGTTCGGCCCCTGGTCGCCGTCGAGCAGCCGCTTGTGATCCTGGCTGGTGGCGAGCGGCAGAATGTTTTTGCCGTCGGCCATGACGATGAAGCTTGCTTCCTCGCCTTGCAAAAATGCTTCGATGACGACGCGCGCGCCGGCCTGGCCCAGCTTGTTGTCGGACAGCATGGCGTCGATCGCCGCGTGCGCCTCGTCCTCGGTCATGGCGACGACGACACCCTTGCCGGCGGCGAGGCCATCGGCCTTGACGACGATGGGCGCGCCCTGGCACTTGACGTAGTCATGCGCAGCTGCGGCATCGCTGAAGGTGGCATAGGCCGCGGTCGGGATGCCGTGACGCGCCATGAAGGCCTTGGCGAAATCCTTGGAGCTTTCGAGCTGGGCGGCGTCGCGTGTCGGGCCGAAAATCTTGAGGCCGGCGGCACGGAAGGCATCGACCACGCCTTGCGACAGCGGTGCCTCGGGGCCGACCACGGTCAGTGCGATTTGCTCGCTCTCGGCGAATGCCACGAGTTCGGGCACGCTGCTGAGCGCCACGTTCATCATGTCGGGGTCGAGCGCAGTACCGGCATTGCCCGGCGCGACGTAAACGCGGCTGATTCTGGGGCTTTGCGCCAGTTTCCAGGCCAGGGCATGTTCGCGGCCGCCGCCGCCGATAACGAGGATTTTCATGAGCGGAAGCCTTGCCGCGCTGGGCTGGAGAATAATGGGATCTGCATCGAAAGCGTCACGACGATCAATGCCTGAAATGGCGTACGCCGGTCAGCACCATGGCCAGGCCATGCTCGTCGGCGGCGGCGATGACTTCGTCGTCGCGGATGCTGCCGCCGGGCTGGATCACGCAGGCGGCGCCGGCTTCGGCCAGCACGTCGATGCCGTCGCGGAACGGGAAGAATGCATCGGATGCGATGGCCGAGCCCTTGAGTGACAATCCCGCATTCTGCGCCTTGATGGCGGCGATGCGCGTGCTGTCGACACGGCTCATCTGGCCGGCGCCCACCCCCAGCGTCATGCCGTTGCCGCAGAACACGATGGCGTTGGACTTGACGAACTTGGCCACGCGCCAGGCGAACAGCAGGTCTTCCGTTTGCTCCAGCGTCGGCTGCTTCTTGGTGACGATCCTGAACTGCTCGGGCATGACGTTGATGGCGTCCGGCGTCTGCACCAGCAGGCCGCCGCCGACGCGCTTGTACTCGAGCATATTGAGCTGATGGCCCATGGGCACGATCAGCACGCGAATGTTGGATTTGGCCGCAAACACCTGCTGCGCGGCTTCGCTGACGGCCGGCGCGATCACCACTTCGACGAACTGTTTGATCACAGCCTCGGCGGTGTCGGTATCGATTTCACGGTTGAAGGCGATGATGCCGCCAAAGGCCGAGGTCGGGTCGGTGTTGAATGCCTTTTGGTAGGCTTCGAGCAAGGTCGTCGCGACCGCCACGCCGCACGGATTGGCGTGCTTGACGATGACGCAGGCGCACGCATCCAGGGTCTTGACGCATTCCCAGGCGGCATCGGCATCGGCGATGTTGTTGTAGGACAGCTCCTTGCCCTGCAGCTGGCGGAAACTGGCCAAGCTGCCCGGCGGCAAGGCCGCATCGCGGTAAAACGCGGCTTCCTGATGCGGGTTCTCGCCATAGCGCAGATCCATGACTTTGCTGAGCTGCGTGCTGTAACGCTCGGGAAAGTGTTGCTTTTCACCTTTGCCGTTGATGGCGGTCAGGTAGTTGCTAATGGCGCCGTCGTATTCGGCGGTATGCGAGAACGCCTTCTTGGCCAGTGTCAAACGCGTCTCGGCGCCCACCGCGCCGCTACTGGATTCCATCTCGCGCGCGATCAGCGCGTAGTCGGCGGGGTCGGTGACGATGGCGACGTGGTCGTAATTCTTGGCTGCGGCGCGCACCATGGTCGGGCCGCCGATATCGATGTTCTCGATGGCATCGGCCAATGTGCAGTCGGGGTTACGGATGGTCTCGCGGAACGGGTAGAGATTGACCACCACCATGTCGATCGGCGGAATGCCGGCGTTCTGCATGGCCGTAACGTGCTCAGGCAGGTCGCGCCGGCCGAGAATGCCGCCGTGCACCTTGGGGTGCAGCGTCTTGACGCGGCCGTCCAGCATTTCCGGGAAGCCGGTGTAATCGCCGACTTCGGTCACGTTCATGCCGCTGTCGCGCAGCAGCTTGGCGGTACCGCCCGTGGACAGGATTTCGACGCCGAAGCCGTGCAGGGTCTGGGCGAATTCGAGGATGCCGCGTTTGTCGGAAACGCTGATGAGAGCTCTTTTAATGACTGCCATAATGAGAAGTGATTGATTTATTGTAAGTTATGCTGCTTGAGCTTTTTGCGCAGCGTATTGCGGTTGAGACCGAGGATGGCCGCTGCTTTGCTCTGGTTGCCGCCGGCACGGTTCATCACGTACTCAAGCAGCGGTTTTTCCATGCAGGCGAGCACCATGTCGTACACGGCGTGCGGCGGTTGCCCGTCGAGGTCGCGGAAATACTCGTCGAGCGCCTCGCGCACGCAGAGAGCCAGGTCGTTGTTGTCCTTATTGACCATGGAATTCCGTCATGCCGCCAGTGCCTCCTCGGCGGTCTCGTCCTGTACGGTTTCGTATTGCAAACGGTCGCCGCGCTGCTGCAGCTCGGCGAAAAAGGTTTCGATGGCGTCCAGCTGTGCCGGAATGCTCTGCAACTGATTCATCTCATGGCGGAAGCTCGCGGAACCCACGAGCCCCTTGGTGTACCAGGAAATATGCTTGCGCGCGACACGCATGCCGGTCAGATCGCCGTAGAAAGCATAGAGATCGTGCAGATGCTCCAGCATGACGGCGCGAATTTCACCGACTTCGGGCGCCGGCATATGTTCGCCGGTAGCGAGGTAATGTTCGATTTCGCGGAAGATCCAGGGGCGGCCCTGGGCGGCGCGGCCGATCATGGCGGCGTCGGCGCCGGTTTTTTCCAGTACGAGCTTGGCTTTTTCCGGTGTCGTGATGTCGCCGTTGGCGATCAGGGGGATACCGACAGCCTGGCGCACGGCGGCAATGGTGTCGTATTCGGCATCGCCGGTATAGCCGCAAGCGCGCGTGCGGCCGTGCATGGCCAGCGCCTGGATGCCGATGTCTTCGGCCATTTTCGCCACGGTGACGGCGTTGCGATTCTGCTTGTCCCAACCGGTGCGGATCTTGAGCGTTACCGGCACGTCAACGGCGCCGACCACGGCCTTGAGGATTTGGGCGACCAGCGGTTCGTCCTTGAGCAGGGCGGAACCGGCCATGACATTGCAAATCTTCTTGGCCGGGCAGCCCATGTTGATGTCGATGATCTGCGCGCCGTTGTCGACGTTGTACTTGGCCGCTTCGGCCATCATCTTGGGATCGGCGCCGGCGATCTGCACCGAGATCGGCTCGACCTCGCCCTCGTGGTTGGCGCGTCGCAAGGTCTTGGCGCTGCCATACAGCAGAGAATTCGAGGTCACCATCTCGCTGACGGCCATACCCGCACCCAGCCGCTTGCAAAGCACGCGGAAAGGCCGATCGGTGACGCCGGCCATGGGC
>CBILOJ010000162.1:0-4804 GCA_966238525.1 uncultured Methylophilaceae bacterium
ATGATGGTGTTGTTAAAAGAAGCATGGACGTGGGCAATACCCTCGGCGATGTTCTTTTTGACTTTCTTGCGTACGCGTACGTTAGCTTTAGCCATGTTGCATTATTCCTTCAGTATTGCTACTTAGATGCCTTGATTGGCCTGATCGGACCCTTGCGCGTGCGCGCATTGGTCTTGGTGCGTTGGCCACGGACCGGCAAGCCGCGGCGATGACGCACGCCACGATAGCTGCCGAGATCCATCAGGCGCTTGATGTTCATGGTCACTTCGCGTCGCAGATCGCCTTCAACTCTGAGCTTGGCAATTTCATCGCGCAGTTTTTCCACTTCCGCATCGTTAAGGTCTTTGACCTTGGCGGTAGCTGATACGCCGGCCGCCTGGCAGATTTGTTTTGCCGTATTGCGACCTACACCGTAAATCGAAGTCAATGCGATTTCAGTATGCTTATGATTAGGGATGTTTACCCCTGCTATCCGAGCCATGTACCTACTCCAAATTAATGGCGAAACTTAAAATTAAACGGGCGAATTCGAAAAAGCCGAAAATTCTATCAGCAAAGCCGGCTTTAATCAATCGCCTATCAACCCTGACGCTGCTTGTGACGCGGATCCGTACAAATAATGCGCACCACACCGCGACGGCGGATCACCTTACAATTGCGACATAACGTCTTTACCGATGCACGAACTCTCATTTTTCACCTCTAGCTTCTAATTGCAGCTTACTAAGCCACATATTTACTTAGCGCGGAATATGATTCTCGCGCGCGACAAATCGTAGGGGGTCATCTCCACTGTGACCTTATCGCCAGGAAGAATACGGATGTAATGCATGCGCATCTTCCCGGAAATATAGCCCAGTACGACATGACCGTTTTCCAACTTGACCCTGAATGTGGCATTGGGAAGATTCTCCAATACCTCACCCTGCATCTCGATTCTGTCTTCTTTTGCCATGCCCTTGCTTGCCTGCGGCAGGGTCAACGCGGTGTAACCGCACCACCCTTGAAGTTGGCCTTCTTCAGCAGTCCCTCATACTGGTGCGACATCAGATGAGACTGCACTTGCGCCATGAAGTCCATGGTCACGACAACAATGATCAACAGCGACGTACCGCCGAAATAGAACGGCACATTGAACTCCAGAATCAGGAATTCCGGCAACAGGCATACGGCAGTGATATACAGTGCCCCAGCCAGTGTCAGTCTCGCCATAATACGGTCAATATACTTGGCCGTTTGCTCGCCGGGACGAATCCCGGGCACGAAAGCCCCGCTCTTCTTCAGGTTGTCTGCCGTTTCCTTGGGGTTGAACACCAGGGCCGTGTAGAAGAAACAGAAAAAGATGATCGATGCCGCAAACAACAGAATGTACAGCGGCTGTCCAGGCGACAAGGTCGATCCGATGTCTTTGAGCCAGGACATGTTCTCGCTGCTACCGAACCATCCCGCCAGCGTCGCCGGGAACAGGATGATGCTGGAGGCGAAAATTGGCGGAATGACACCCGACATATTGAGCTTGAGCGGCAAGTGACTGGTCTGTCCGCCGAACATCTTGCGGCCGACCTGGCGCTTGGCATAATTCACCGTAATCTTGCGCTGACCGCGTTCAACAAAGACGACGAACGCGGTCACTAGAATTGCACCCGCAAACAGGAACAACACCAGTGGAATCGAGAACGCTCCGGTACGTGCCAGCTCCAGCGTGCCACCGATCGCATGCGGCAGACCCGCCACGATACCGGCAAAAATGATGATGGATATGCCGTTGCCAATACCGCGTTCAGTAATCTGCTCACCCAGCCACATCAGGAACATGGTGCCGCTGACCAATGTCACGACTGCCGTAAATCTGAACATCAGACCCGGATCGATAACGAGGCCGGCCTGTCCTTCCAATGCAATTGCGATGCCTAGCGCCTGAAACGTCGCCAGCACCAAAGTACCGTAACGCGTGTACTTGGTAATCTGGCGTCGACCGCTTTCGCCTTCCTTCTTCAGTTGCTCGAGCTGCGGGGAGACCACCGTCAGCAACTGCATGATGATGGATGCCGAAATGTAGGGCATGATGCCAAGCGCGAACACCGTGAAGCGCGACAGTGCACCTCCCGAGAACATGTTGAACATGCCCAGAATGCCACCGCTTTGCGATTCGAACAGCTTCGCCAGCACTTCGGGATCGATGCCGGGAACTGGCACGTGCGCGCCAAGGCGATACACGATGAGCGCACCCAACACGAACAACAAGCGGCCTTTCAGCTCGCTCATCTTGCCCACAGAACCCAAGAAACTATCGTTAGCCAAGACGATTACTCTGCCGCAGTTTCCAGGATCTTGCCGCCTGCCGCTTCAACCGCCGCACGAGCGCCCTTGGTCAGCAACAGACCTTGAACCGTCACTGCGCGAGCCACGTCCCCCGACAGGTAAACCTTGGCGGAACGCGCATTGCCGGCAATGATATTGGCTTGCTTCAGCGTCAGCAAATCGATGACGTCGGCTTGCACTCTGACCAGGTCACTAGTGCGCACTTGCGCCGTATCGCCCTTGGTCAACGACACAAAGCCGCGCTTGGGCAAACGACGCTGCAGCGGCATTTGACCACCTTCAAAACCAACCTTGTGGAAACCGCCGGTACGCGACTTCTGGCCCTTGTGGCCACGGCCGGCAGTCTTGCCCAAACCGGAACCTATACCGCGACCAACGCGGCGTTTGGCGTGTTTTGCGCCTTCTGCAGGCTTGATGGAATTCAGTTTCATTACGCTTCTACCTTCAATAGATAGTTCACGGCGTTAATCATGCCGCGATTTGCCGGAGTATCCTGCACCTCCACCGTCTGATGCATGCGCCGCAGGCCGAGGCCAGCCACGCAAGCGCGGTGGGAAGCGATTCTGCCGATAGTACTCTTGATCAGAGTGACCTTGATCATGCCGGTTTCCTTATTCGCTTTAGCCATGATTAGCCCCTGATTTCTTCTACGGTCTTGCCACGCTTGGCCGCAACTTCAGCCGGCGTATTCATGGACTGCAGGCCATTCAGGGTAGCGCGAACCACGTTGTAGGGATTGGTCGAACCGATGCATTTAGCCAGCACATTGGTCACGCCCATCACTTCGAAGATGGCGCGCATGGCGCCGCCAGCGATGATGCCGGTACCTTCGGAAGCAGGCTGGATAAAGACCTTGGCTGCGCCGTGAATACCGGTCACCGCATGATGCAGGGTGCCGTTGTTGAGGCTAACCTTGACCATGCCGCGGCGTGCTTCGTCCATGGCTTTCTGCACGGCTACCGGCACTTCACGCGCCTTGCCCTTGCCCATGCCGACTGCACCATCACCGTCACCCACTACGCTCAATGCGGCGAAACTCATAATACGACCGCCCTTGACCACCTTGGTCACGCGGTTGACCGAGATCATCTTTTCACGCAGACCATCGGTCTGCTGTTGTTCCATTTCTCTTGCCATCATCAACCCCGTCTATTAGAAGGACAAGCCGTTCTCGCGCGCGGCATCAGCCAGCGCCTTGATACGGCCATGGTATTTGTAGCCCGAACGATCGAAAGCCACTTTGGTGATACCTGCAGCCTTGGCCTTTTCGGCAATGCGCTTGCCAATGACGGCAGCAGCATCGACATTCCCGCCGTTCTTGACGGACTTGCGAACTTCGGCCTCTAAAGTAGAAGCACTGGCCAGGATCTGATCACCGGTTTCGGCGATGATCTGCGCGTAGATATGCGTATTGGTGCGATGCACGCTCAGACGCGTAACCTTCAGCTCGGCGATCTTGGCACGGGTTTTACGTGCACGGCGCAAACGTGAATTTACATTATTCATGACTGACCTTACTTCTTCTTGGTTTCTTTGATAACCACGACTTCATCGGCATAACGCACGCCCTTGCCCTTGTAAGGCTCGGGGGAACGATAAGCGCGAATCTGCGCGGCAACTTGGCCGATGACCTGCTTGTCGACACCAGTCAGGATCACTTCGGTCTGCGTCGGCGTTTGCACCGTCACACCAGCCGGCATTTTGTGGCTGATCGGGTGTGAGTAGCCCAACTCGAGGTTGAGGGCAGCACCTTGTGCCTGCGCCTTGTAACCAACGCCAACCAGGGTCAACTTGCGCGTGAAACCTTGCGAAACGCCATGTACCATATTGGACACGATCGCCCGCATAGTGCCGGACATGGCACGTGCATGCTGACTGTCATTGCCGGCCGCAAACGTGATGGCATCGCCATCGCGCTGCAGCTTGACCGCATTGGTCAAAGGATGTGACAGCTTGCCCAAGGGGCCACTGATGGAAATATTGTCGGCGCCCAGAACGACTTCAACCTTGTCTGGAATCGCGACCGGATTTTTAGCTACGCGTGACATGATTTCTCCTTACGCTACCACGCACAGCACTTCACCGCCGATACCGGCAGCGCGCGCCTTACGATCAGTCATGACCCCTTTGGACGTGGACACGATAGTCACGCCAAGGCCGTTCATTACTGCGGGAATATTCTGCGTACCGCGATAGATGCGCAGGCCGGGGCGGCTTACGCGCTCGATCTTTTCGATGACGGGACGACCGGCGTAATACTTGAGGCTGATATTCAGCTGCGGCTTGCCCTCGACGGCTTGCACCGCGAAGTCATCGATATAGCCTTCATCCTTCAGAACGCCGGCAATGGCGCTCTTGAGCTTGGATGCCGGCATGGAGACATTTGCCTTGTTGACGCTTTGCGCATTGCGAATGCGCGTCAGCATATCGGCAATCGGATCACTCATACTCATTCTTCAATCCCTCCGTTACCAGCTGGCCT
>CBILOJ010000163.1:0-4774 GCA_966238525.1 uncultured Methylophilaceae bacterium
TATGCCTTCCTGATGCTTATCACCATGTATTCGATGGCGGGCCTGCCGCCGACCTTGGGTTTCTACGCAAAGTTCACCGTGCTGCAGGCGGCATTGCAGGCCGGCTTCGTCTGGCTGGTGGTGTTCGCCGTGCTGATGGCCGTGGTCGGCGCCTTCTACTACCTGCGCGTGGTCAAGCTCATGTATTTCGACGAACCGCAGGACGACGCCCCCATCGTTGCCAGCGTCGACGTCAAGGTGCTGTTGAGCGTCAATGCCGTCGGCCTGCTGCTGCTCGGCCTCATGCCGCAGCACCTCATGGACATCTGCGCCTATGCCATTTCGCATAGCCTGCAATAAGGAAACTGCATGACCTATCTCGTCCTCGTGCTATTGGCGTTGCTGGCGGCCAACCTGCCATGGTTCTCCGAACGGCTGTTTTACGTCGTGCCGCTGCCGCGCGGCAAGCACCTGGGCTGGTGCCTGCTCGAACTCATCGTGCTTTATTTCGTTCTCGGCGCCATCGCCTTCTACGCCGAACGCGCCAGCGTCGGCCAGAGCGCGCCGCAGGGCTGGCAGTTCTACGCCATTACCGCCAGCCTGTTCCTGGTGTTCGCGTTTCCGGGCTTCGTCTACAAGTATTTCTGGAAAAAGTGAAGCGCGACGATTTCGATGACGACGCCCTGATCGAGACGCCGCTCTCGAGCGAAACCGTATTCCACGGCCGTTTGCTGCACGTGCAGCTCGACCATGCACGCTTGCCGAACGGCAACGAATCGACGCGCGAATTCGTCGTCCACCCGGGCGCAACCGCCATCGTGCCCGTGCTCGACAACGGCAAACTTCTGCTGGAGCGCCAGTTTCGCTATCCATTGAAACGCGTCTTCATCGAGCTGCCCGCAGGCAAGATCGACGCCGGCGAGGACCCGCTGACCACCGGCCAGCGCGAACTGCTCGAGGAAACCGGTTACAGTGCGCGCGAATGGATCTATCTCGCCGTACAACATCCGTGTATCGGCTATTCCAATGAAGTCATCCACATCTATCTCGCGCGCGGGCTGGAAGCCGGCGAACACCGTCGTGACGAGGACGAAGCCCTGCAGCTGTTCGAAGCCAGCCTGGCCGAATGCCTGGACATGGTGCAGCGCGGCGAGATCACCGACGGCAAGACCATCGTCGGCCTGATGTGGGCGGAAAAATACCTGCAGGGGCAGTGGCAACCGATCAGTTAGCGCCGAGCATGCCAGCCGCGACCGTGCTCGTCGCCGGCTGCGGCGATCTCGGCTGCGAGCTCGGCCGATGCCTGATAGATGAGGGCATCGTAACGGCGGGCTTGCGCCGCAGCGGGGAACCGCTGCCGCATGGCATCGCGACGATCGCCGCCGACGTCACCCAAGCTGGCACGTTAGAGCAACTTGCCGCATTTCGTCCCTCAATCCTCGTCTATAGCGTGGCCGCTGACAGCAGCAGCGACGATAGTTATCGCCGGCACTATGTCGATGGTTTACGCAATATGCTGGCGGCATTGCAAGGCGCGCCATTGCGCCATGTCTTTTTCGTTTCCAGTACGCGTGTCTACGGCCAGCAGGCCGGGGCAGGCGATGAAACCGCGCTCGACGAAAACGTGGCGGCAGCGCCTGCCGACTTCGGCGGACGTCGGCTGCTCGAGGCGGAGGCGCTGCTGCAGGATTTGCCTTGCGGCCATACCGTACTGCGCCTGTCCGGCATCTACGGCCCGGGCCGCTCACGCATGCTGCGGCTCGCGGCCGACCTTGCCGCCTGGCCTGCGGACAACCGCTGGACCAATCGCATCCATCGCGACGACGCCGCCGCCTTCATCGCATTCCTGATCCGTCGCGTCCTGGCCGGCGAGGCGGTGCAGGATTGCTACATCGTCAGCGACAGCGAACCCGCGCCGCAATATACTGTCCTGCAGTGGCTGGCGCAGCAGCTGGGTCATGACGGCTTAGCCGTCGTCGCACCGCCCGCGGCAGGCGGAAAGCGCCTGGACAATGCGCGCATGCAGCAGTCCGGCTTTCGGCTCGCCTATCCCGATTACCGCACCGGTTATTCCGCTTTGATGAGACCTGCCCATGAATCCGTTTCGCTTTAGATTGCACACCCTGATCCTGGCCGTTTACACCTTCGGCTTTCTCATGTTCAGCGGTGCTGCCGCGGCCGAGCAGAGCTTCGCCGACTGGCTGGCCGATTTCAGGCAGGATGCGCTGAAGCAGGGCATTTCGCCGACTACCCTAGACGCGGCGCTGGCGGATTTGGCACCCGTGGCGCGCGCTATCGAGCTCGACCGCAGCCAGCCCGAATTCATCAGTACGTTCAGCAGCTACTTGTCGCGGCGCGTGACGCCGGAGCGCATCGAACGCGGCCAGGCGCTGCTGAGCGAGCAGGCGACGCTGTTCGACGAGGTCGAAGCACGTTACGGCGTGCCGCGTGCCGTGCTGGCGGCGTTCTGGGGATTGGAGACCAACTACGGCGCGACCAAGGGCAGCTACAGCATTCCGGCCGTGCTGGCGACCTTGGCTTACGAGGGGCGCCGCCACGACTTTTTCCGCGCCCAGCTCATGGACGCCATGCGCATACTCGATGCCGGCCACGTGCCGCCGGCCGACATGCTGGGCTCCTGGGCCGGCGCCATGGGGCATATGCAGTTCATGCCATCGACCTTTCTCGCCTATGCCGTCGATGGCGATGGCGACGGCCGCATCGACCTCTGGCAATCGCTGCCCGACGCCATGCATTCCGCCGCGCATTATCTGCAGACGATGGGCTGGCAGCAGGACGCGCCGATTGCGATCGAGGTGCGATTGCCGCCCGGCTTCGATTGGCAGCAGGCGCAACTCTCGGAGCACAAGCCGGTCGCTGACTGGGCGGCGCTCGATGTGGTTGCGGCCAACGGCGACAAGCTGCCCGACGCCGACGGCGAAGCCGCCATCGTGCTGCCGCAAGGCTGGCGCGGTCCCGCGCTCATGGTGTTCGATAACTTCGACGTCATCATGCACTGGAACCGTTCGGTCAACTACGCCTTGTCGGTAGCCTTGCTGGCGCAGCGCCTCGAAGGCGGGGCGGACTGGAGCAGCGGTATCGACGCCGAGCAGGAGGCCTTGAGTTTCGACGAAATGCAACAGCTGCAGCAGCAGCTGACGGCGCTCGGCTTCGATGCCGGCGCGGCGGACGGTTTGCCCGGAAAGCGTACGCAAGCCGCGATCCGCAGCTACCAGCAGGCGCACGATTTGCCGATGGACGGCTATGCTTCGCCCAGTTTGCTGCGCCATATCGAATGCTGCGCGCAATCTGCACCGGTGAGCGAAGAGCAGCCCGGCTAAGCGCTAGTGTGTACAATCAGGTCGAGCAGGGCCTGCAGATGCGCGGGCTCGGTAAATGGGTTCATCAGCGTGACGCGCAGCCAGATTTCGCCGCGATATTCCACCTGGGTCAGATGAAAAGCGCCGCTGTGTACGATGCGCTGACGCAGGGCCGTCTGATGCCGGCTCAGCGCGGCGGATGCCAGTCCGGGTTGCAAATGGCGGAAGCAGACGATGTTGATCTGCGGCGCCATCAGCAGTTCGAATTGAGGATGGGCATTCAATAGCTCGGCAAAGCGCCGTGCTCGCGCGCAGACTTCATCCACCAGGGTTCCCAATCCTGCCACGCCGTACAGCGAAAACGCCGCCCACAGCTTGAGCCCCATCATGCGCTTGGTGCATTCCAGCGTGCGGTAGCTGGTGTTATACGCTTCGGCTTCCGGCGTTTCGCCCTGGAACAGATAGGAAGCATCCTGCGCAAATGCAGCGTAACTGTCGGCGGCATGGCGGAACAGTACTGCCGATACCGCGGCGGGCATGTAAAGCAGTTTATGGCCGTCCCAGGTCAGCGAATCGGCGAGCGCGATGCCGTCGAGCTGCGCGCGGTGCCGCGCCGACAGCAGCAGGGAAGCGCCATGTGCGCCGTCGACGTGCAGCCACAATTGATGGTCGCGGCAATATTGTCCGATTTCGCGTAACGGATCGATGCTGCCGGTCGGCGTGCAGCCTGCGGTGGCGGCGACGGCGATAACGATGGCGTTGTCGGCCATGCAGGCTTGATGCGCGGCGACGAGGGCATCCATCTGCATGCCGCCGTTGTCGTCGGCCGCGACCTTGATAACGGCGGCGCTGCCCAGCCCCATGATGCCGGCCGCGCGCGCGACGGAATAATGCGCGTGCTCGGAGGCCAGGATGCGCAGGCGTTGCACACCGACACCGTCCTGCCATCCGTTGACGCCGTGCCGGCGCAGCGCCACCTGCCTAGCGGCGAGCAGCGCCGTCAGGTTGGCCTGTGCGCCGCCCGAGGTCAGCACGCCCTGCGCCTGCGGCCAACCGGCCAGATCGCCGAGCCAGCGCAGTGCCTGGCGTTCGAGCATGGTGGCGGACGGCCCGGTTTCGTAAACCGCCATGGCCTGGTTGCTCAGTGCGGCGACGAGATCGCACAGGGCCGCCAGCGGTAGCGGCGCCGCTACCTGATGGCCGAGATTGTGCGGGTGGTGAATGGCAAGATTGCCGGGCAGGATGTCGTCCTTGAGCAGGGCCAGCAAGCCGGCAGCGTCGAACGACGGCGTCTGCGGCAGCGGTTGGCGCCAGCGTATATCCTCGTGCTTCGGTTCGCGCCAGTCGAGCACTTTGCCATCGCCGGCGAGCTGTTTCGCCAGCTGGTCGGCGAGCAGGTCGATCAACGCATGGCCATGCTCGCGGAAATTTTCCGGGTCGAACATGGCGGCGATCGACGCCTTGATCCGATCTTC
>CBILOJ010000164.1:0-4767 GCA_966238525.1 uncultured Methylophilaceae bacterium
TGCCTTGGGCGCTGGCCGCGCTCGCGCTCATGGTGGCCTTCGTTTCCGCCTCGCAGGATGTGGTGTTCGATGCCTACCGTACCGATGTGCTGCGCCCGGTGGAGCGCGGTGTCGGCGCTGCGGTGTCGGTGCTGGGCTACCGGCTGGCGATGCTGGTGTCGGGTGCGTTGGCGCTGATCCTGTCGGATCGTATCGGCTGGCAGAACACCTACTGGCTCATGGCCGGCCTCATGATCGCGGCCATCCTGGCGACGCTGGCCGGACCCGAGCCCGAGAACGCGGGCAAACCGCCGGCGACGCTGACGGAAGCCGTGGTCGAACCCTTGCGTGAATTCTTTTCGCGCCACGGCGCCTGGATGCTGCTGCTGCTGATCGTGCTCTACAAGCTCGGCGACGCCTTTGCCGGATCGTTGACCACGGCGTTCCTGATCCGCGGCGTCGATTTCACGCCGACCGAAGTCGGTGCCATCAACAAGGGCATGGGGCTGGCGGCAACGCTGGTCGGCGTGCTGTTCGGCGGCGTGCTGATGGCGCGCCTGGGCCTGTTCCGCGCGCTGCTGCTGTTCGGCGCGCTGCAGGCGATCTCGAATCTCACCTTCATGTGGTTGGCTGCGGCCGGCAAGAACTACGCCATCATGGTGACGGCGGTCGGCTTCGAGAACCTGGCCGGTGGCATGGGTACGGCGGCATTCGTTGCGCTGCTCATGGGCATGTGCAACAAGCGTTTCACCGCAAGCCAGTACGCGCTGCTGTCGGCGCTGGCCGCTGTGGGCCGTGTTTATGTCGGTCCGGCCTCGGGCTATCTGGTGGAAGCCGTGGGCTGGGTCAGTTTCTTTGGTTTTACCTTTGTTATTGCACTGCCGGGATTGCTACTGCTCGTCGCCATGCGGCGCCATATCGGCCGGTTGGATAATGCTTGAGCTGTCGCTGGCTTCGGCTTTTCTGGTGGGCCTCCTCGGCGGCGGTCATTGTGCCGGCATGTGCGGCGGCATCGTTGGCGCCGTCAGCCTGAGCCTGCCCGGAAGCCGGCCCAGAATCGGTTTTTTGCTGGCCTACAATCTCGGGCGTATCGCCAGCTACGGCATCGCCGGATTGCTGGCGGGAGCGGTCGGCGCCTCCAGTTTCTTCCTCGAGCACGTGCTGCCAGTGGAGCGCGTGCTGTACGCGCTGGCCAGTGTCATGTTGATTCTGCTCGGGCTTTATCTGGCCGGCATCTGGCGCGGTGTGGTTGTGCTCGAAACGGCAGGCGGCAAATTGTGGCGTCATGTGCAGCCGTGGTCGAAACGTTTTCTGCCGGTGCGTACGCTGCCGCAAGCATTGGCGCTTGGCGGAATCTGGGGCTGGTTGCCGTGCGGGCTGGTCTACAGCATTGTGGTGGCGGCGCTTGCCACCGGCAGTCCTGGACGCGGTGCGGCGCTGATGCTGGCGTTCGGCCTCGGCACCCTGCCGGCCTTGCTGGCGATGGGTATGGCCGCTGTGCGTATCCGTTCCGTGCTGCAGAATGTCTGGATACGCCGGCTTAGCGGTCTTGCCGTCATCGGCTTCGGCCTGCTTGGGTTATGGCGGCTGGCTTAAGCGCGATCAGCCGCGCTGGAGGCGGTACATGGCGAGGCTGCCCATCAGGTTGGGCAGGAATTTAACGGCGCTGCCATCGGTGAGTACGCGGCGCTCACTGATGCGTATATTGTGTTTTGCGCAAAAATTTTCGAAATCGTTGATCGTACACAGGTGGACATTGGGCGTGTCGTACCATTGGTAGGGCAGGTTTTCCGAAATCGGCATGCGGCCGCCAATCAATTGCAGGCGGTGGCGCCAGTAGCCGAAATTGGGGAAGGTAACGATGGCTTCGCGGCCGACGCGCAACATCTCGTGCACAATCTCTTCGGTGTTTTGCACGGCTTGCAAGGTTTGCGACAGGATGACGGTATCGAACGATTGCGCTTCGAAGCCGGATAGGCCGGCTTCCAGGTCCATCTGAATGACGTCGATGCCGTTGCCCATGCAGGCCAGGATGTTGGCATCGTCCTTTTCCACGCCATAACCGCGTACTTCGAGCGCGCCGCGCAGGAACGCGAGCAGCGAACCGTCGCCGCAGCCGAGGTCCAGTACCTTGGCGCCCAGTTTCACCCAATCTGCGATAATCGCAAAGTCTTGGCGAAATTGTGCTATTTCAGCTGTATTTTGCGGCAGGGTGCTCATGCGACCTCTCCGGTATCCACGGTTTGCAAATAGGCGCGCAGAATATCGTGATAGTGCGGATCCGGCATCAGGAAGGCGTCGTGCCCATAGGCGGCGGTGACTTCGGCGTAACTGACCGAAAGCTCGTTGTCGAGCAGGGCCTTGACGATCTCGCGCGAGCGCGCCGGTGAAAAGCGCCAGTCGCTGGTGAACGAAACGACGAGGAACTTGGCGGTAGCCCGGGCCAGCGCGGCCGACAGGTCGCCGTTGTACTCGAGTGCGGGGTCGAAGTAGTCGAGCGCACGCGTCATGCGCAGATAGGTGTTGGCGTCGAAATCGCCGGCGAACTTGTCGCCCTGGTAGCGCAAATAGGATTCCATCTCGAACTCGACGTCGAAGCCGTATTTCACCGTGCCGTGGCGCAGCCGGCGGCCGAATTTGGCGCCCATGGCATCGTCGGACAGGTAAGTGATGTGGCCCAGCATGCGCGCAATGCGCAAGCCGCGACGCGGTACCACGCCGTGTTCGTAATAATCGCCGCCATGAAATTCGGGATCGGTGATGATGGCCTGGCGCGCGACTTCGTTGAAAGCCATGTTTTGTGCCGTCAAATTGGGCGCCGAGGCGATCACGAGCGCATGCCGTACGCGATCCGGATAAGCCAGGGTCCACTGCAGCGCCTGCATGCCGCCCAGGCTGCCGCCGATGATTGCTGCCAGCTGCTTGATGCCGAGATGATCGATGAGGCGGGTTTGCGACACCACCCAGTCCTCGACCGTAAGCACGGGGAATTGGGAGCCCCAGCGCCGGCCGGTGGCGGGGTTGATGCTGGCCGGACCGCTGCTGCCGTGGCAGCCACCGAGGTTGTTGAGACCGATAACGAAGAAGCGATCGGTATCGAGTACCTTGCCGGGTCCGATCAGATTGTCCCACCAGCCCGGATGCTTGTCCTCGGCGGCATGGCGGCCGGCGAGATGATGGTTGCCCGATAGCGCATGGCAAACCAGCACGGCGTTGCTGGCATCTGCATTGAGTTCGCCGTAGGTCTCGTAAACGAGGTCGTACTCCGGCAAGACCGCGCCGCTTTTCAGCAGCAGCGGTTCGGTGAAATGCGCAGTCTGGGGAACGACAATGCCGACAGAATTGGAATCTAGCATTTCGCGATTATACTACTTGTCATGTCTCTGCCGTTTACCTTGCATGCCTTTGGTGGCGTTGTTCCCAGCCTGGGTCAGGACATCTATATCCATCCCTCGGCGACCGTCATCGGTGACGTCGTGCTCGGCGATCACGCCTCGGTCTGGCCCGGTGTGGTAATCCGCGGCGACGTCAATCATATCCGTATCGGTGCCGGCACCAATGTGCAGGATCTCAGCGTGCTGCATGTCAGCCATCGTTCCAGCCACGAGCCGGCCGGCGCTCCATTGGCAATCGGGTCTAACGTCACCATCGGACATAAAGTCATTTTGCATGGCTGCAGCATCGGCGACGAATGCCTGATCGGCATGGGCAGTATCGTCATGGATCATGCCGTCATCGGCAAGCATGTGTTGCTGGGCGCCGGCAGCCTGGTACCGCAAGGCCATAAACTCGACAGCGGTCATCTCTATCTCGGCAGCCCCGCGCGCAAGGTGCGCAAGCTCAGCGAAAAGGAGCTCGTGCATTTCATCTATTCGGCGCAGCACTATATTGCGCTCAAAGACGCCTATCTCGCCCAAGCCGGCCCAGCGTAACGCGTTCTATGGCGGCGAGGTCGCACAGCGACGCCACTTCCGTATAGCCGGCATCCAGCAGTAATTTCCTGACCTGCGCGGCTTGATCGTAACCGTGCTCCAGCAGCAGCCAGCCACGTGGATGGAGATGTGTTTTCGCTTCAGCGACGATGACGCGAATGCAATCCAACCCGTCCGGCCCGGCAGCGAGCGCCGACATCGGTTCGAACCGCAGGTCGCCCTGCTGTAGATGGGTATCGTCGGCCTCGATATAGGGCGGATTGCTGACGATGAGATCGAAGCGACAGCTATCCAAGGCCGAAAACCAATCGCTCTGCAGCAGGGCGACATTGGTAGTATTTAGACGCCGGGCATTGTCTTGCGCCACTTGCAGTGCGTCGCTTGAACGGTCAACTGCAATAACACGCGCCTGCGGACGAGCGGCGGCGATTGCGATGGCGATGGCACCGCTGCCGGTGCCGAGGTCAAGCACACTGCACGAACTACCAGGCGCCATGCGCGCCAATGTGGCTTCTACCAGGGTTTCGGTGTCTGGCCGCGGAATCAGGGTGGCCGGTGTCACACTGAATTCGAGCCCGTAGAATTCGCGCCTGCCGATGATGTAGGCTACCGGCTCACCGCGCAAGCGCCGTATCAGCAGTGTTTCGAACCGTTTATGCGCTGCCGTATCGAGTACATCGTTGCCATGAGCCAGCAGCCAGGCGCGGTCAGTGTCCAGCGCCGCCTGCAGCAGCACGCGCGCTTCGAGCCGCGCCTCGCTCGCGCTTAGCTCCAGTGCCCAAGCTAAACGACTCTGGGCTGCGGCCAGATGGGCCGTGATGGTGAATGCGTCGCTCAGGCTTCCTCACCCAGGTTG
>CBILOJ010000165.1:0-4737 GCA_966238525.1 uncultured Methylophilaceae bacterium
GGTAGGGCCAGATGTCGAAACGCGAAATCCATTGCGGCACGATTTCGCCGTTTTTGCGGCGGAACGGCACGCGCAGTATCCAGGCATTGTCGCAACCGTTGACCTTTTCGATGCGCTGGTCGCAGGTCGTGCGCCCGGCATCGGGGATCAGGCGCGTGCCGATCAGGATCTTGGGCGTGACGGCCACGCCTTGCGCCTGCAGGCGCTCGCGCATTTCCTTCTCCAGCGCGCGCACCTGGTCGAGGATATAAACCACCTGGCCGCCGGTATCGGGCAGGCCCAGGACATGGTCCTGGCCGAAATAGCCGTGCGGCGTCACGACCAGGATGCGCGAGATCATCGGAATGCGGGCCAGAAAGCTTTCCAGCACGGCGGGTGATGGCGCTTCCAGGATATCGACCAGCAGGTTCATGGTTTCCGCCACGCGTGCAGCATGGTCGCCCCAGCCTGGCGCAAAGCCGAGCTGGCCCAGGCGGTCGGCGAAGCGCGGCCACGGCGTCCCGTCGTCCAGCGCTTCGAGCACGGCCAGTGCTTCCTGCAGCAGGCTCCTGGCGCGCGCGACGTCCTTGACCGGCTGATGCAGCATCAGTTGCTGGCCTTCGACCGCATGCATGCCGAGGAAATAGAGCAGTTTTTCCGCGCCCAGCTGCTGGTGATGGAACATGTCGCTCGCCAGCTGGCGATTGAGGAAAATCAGCCCCTGGCCGATGGATTTGGTCGATTTGAGCTTGGGCAACTCGCGTCCGAACGGACCGAAGTCGATTTCGAGCGCGTTGTCGTTCTGCGCCCGCAGCACCTGCTGCTCCTTGAATTTCAGGAAATCGGCAGTGGAAATCGGCTCAGGCACCAGCCGGTCCTGATGCAGGCGCAGGTAGTGGTTGTCGGCGATGCCGGGCCGCAGCAGGAAATAGGCCCATGGCGTCTGGAAAATGCCTTCCTGCAGATATTCGACGAATTCTGCCAACGGCGCGATCGCGCTGTCGTCGAATTCGCGGTCACGCCGCATGGCATCGAACTCGTGCTGCAAATCTGATTGCAGCAGGAAGTTGCGGCCGAGCGCAAAATAGCGGCGCAGCAGCGTATAGATGGCATCGCGATTCTGTTCGGAAAAGACGATGCTGCGCTCGATCATGCTGCCTGCTGTGGACGCTCCGGCCCGCCAAGGAAATGGTAGTGGTCGATACCCTCGAGTATGCCCTGGGCGCAGGCGCCGTCGGCGAAATAGATCTGTTCCAGGCCGCGCAGCGATTCCATTTCTGCGCTATGGTTGCCGACGACGATGCCCAGCGTGTCGCCGACCAGCATTTCCTCATCGTTGCCGGAGTCGCCGGCGACGAGGAAGTGCTCGAGTGGCAGCCCCCACTTGTAGGCCAGGTAACGGATGGCCTGGCCCTTGGAGGCGCGCACCGGCAGCACGTCGAGGAATTCTTCACACGAGTAGATGAGATTGGCTTCCAGTTTATGCTGGCGCAGCAGGCGGCGCAGTTCCCTGAGCGGCGGCATTTCACCCGGATCGGCGTAGTAGCTCAGCTTGAATTCTCGCTGATTCTCACGCGGCTGCAGCTTGAGTCCCGGCAGGCCGCCCAGGACTTCAGCAAGCGCGTCGCGCCGCCATTTATGGCTGATATGGTGGACCCAGCCGCGATCTGGCTTGCCCGACGGCCAGTAATTGATTTCACTGCCGACGGCGGTAATCAGGATATCGGGCATCGGCACCTGCCATTTCTTGAGAACGCGGATCGCGCTTTCCAGCGTGCGCCCGGAGGCTATGCCGAACACCAGTTCTTGCGCATTATTGCGCAGCAGCTCCACCAGATCGCGCAGGCCGTTTTCATCGCCGAGCAAGGTACCGTCTATATCGCTGATGAGGGCTTTCTGCGCAATGGGGATAGTCGATTTGTTGCTGCCGTGCAGGCCGAAGGCCATCTGCCGGCGCATACGCTTGCGGTCGCGGTGCAGCATGCTTTTGACCGCCTTGAGGTATTTGTGCACGTGCGCGTCCCAGCTGTAATGGCGCTTGACGCCGGCGACGCCGTTCTTCGACCACTTGCTCCACTGCTTGCGGTCGGCGAGTGCGGTGATGAGGGCCTGCGCGATGGCGGCGCTATCGAACGGATCGACCAGCAGACCGTTGTGGCAATTGGCCACAATGTCGCGCGGGCCGCCATCTTCGGTGGCAACGAACGGCAGGCCGCTGGCTGCGGCTTCGATCAGGGTAAGGCCGAAGGGCTCGGTCAGCGCCGGATTGACGAACACGCCACGGCGGCGCATCGCCAGCCGGTACAGCTCGGGCACGTCGTCGCAGGTGCAGTGTTTGGGAATGGAAACCTTGCCCCACAGGTCGTATTTATCGACATCAAGCAGCAGATCCAGCATGACCTGTTGCTGCGAATCCTCCATCTCGCGGATATCGTCGCGGGTGCCGGCCACCAGCACCAGATTGGCCATGCCCTGCAGCTCAGGGCTTTCGCCGTAGGCCTGAATCAGGCCATGGATATTCTTGCGCGTATCGGGCCGGCAGATAGCCAGCACAAACGGTTTATCGGGATCGGCCAGGTGATGATCGACCATTTGCACCATGTGCGGATCGATCTTGCGCCGGCCTGGCGGGTGGAAACGCGACACATCGGTGCCGGGCGGAATGACGCGATACTTGCCGGGTTCGTGGTTGTGGTACATGCCGTACTGGTCGTCGATTTCCTGGCGCGTGCTGGTGACGATGAGCGCGGCGTGGGCCAGCACTTCCTCTTCGGCGCCGATGCGGCGATTCATGTTGAACTGCTTCTCGATGCTCTGTTCCTTGCGCCCGCTTTCCAGCATGCGCTGACGCTTGGAGCGGCCCAGCGAATGACCGGTATGGATTTGCGGCACGCCGAGCAGGTTGGACAGCTGATGGCCGACATAGCCGGCATCGGCGTAATGCGTATGGATCAGGTCCGGCAGCTGGCCCTGGCTACGCAGCAGATGCAGGCAGCGATCGACCACGGCATCGAGATGCGGCCACAGCAGCTCCTTGCGCAAATAACGCTTGGGCCCGAACGGCAGGCGGATGATGCGCACGTTGGAAGCCAGCTCTTCTTCCGGCTGTGCATAGTCGGGGGATAGCTGGTCGTCTTCGATTTGCCGCGTCAGCAGGTCAATCTGGGCGACGTCCGGATGCCGCCCGAGTGCTTTGGCCAACTCGAGCACGTAGGTGATCTGGCCGCCGGTGTCCGAATCGCGGCCAAGTTCCAGGTCCTTGCCGCGGATCAGGCCGTGCAGGCTGATCATCAATATGCGTAGCTTCTGTTCGCTCAAATCGTACTGTCCTCAATGTGCCATTCGCGCAGGAACGGCGTGTAGAAATCGGTATCGTGCGGAATGGCGCCGCGGATGCCGCAGATGGCGGCGGCGAAGCGATTGGCGCGCATCAGCGTGCGCTGCGTGGGCCAGCCCAGCAGGGTGCCGGCGATATATACCGCAGTGAAGGCGTCGCCTGCGCCCACGGTATCGACGATTTCCGCCTGGCTGCCGCCATTGCCGTCCTCGGCTTCCATGCCTTCCTTGTCGATGAGCCAGGCGCCGCGCTTGCCGCAGGTGACGAGAATGCGGTCGAGCTGGTATTTCCTGATCAGCGCCACTGCCTGGGATCTTTCGTCCTGCCCGCGCAGGCGCAGGATCTTCGCCAGGGTTGCCAGTTCCTCGTTGCTCAGTTTGACGATGTCGGCGCGCTCGAGCGAGCGGTTAAGGATTTGCGTGTCGTACCACGGTTTGCGCAGGTTGAGGTCGAGCAGGCTGGGCCGGCGCAGGCTGCGCAATAGTGCCGACAGCGCGCGTCGTGAGACGCCGTGACGCTGGGCCAGCGTGCCGAAATAGATCAGCTCGGGCTGCACGCTCATGCCGACCAGGCGCGAAATCGCCGGATGGATGAAGTCGTAGGCCTGATTGTCGAGTATCTCGAAGCGGTGCTGCTCCTGTTCAAGATGCACGGCCACCTGGCCGGTCGGGTGCAGCGGATCGGACTGGATGCCGGTGGTATCCATGTCGAAGCCGGACATGGTGCCCATCACGGCGTCGCGCAGCTCGTCGGTACCAGTGCGGCTGATCAGTACCGGGTGCAGTCCCAGCGCACGCAGGTGACGTGCGACATTGAACGGCGCGCCGCCCAGCACGTTGCCGTCGGGAAAAACGTCGATTAGCACTTCGCCGAACAGCACCACGGCAATCTTCTGTGATTGCGATGCCACTGCGGCGGCAGGTCTCGGAGCTAGATTGGATTGTAGGTTTGTGATCATGCCTTCAGCGTGGGCTCATGCCGTTTCTAATTAAGATGAGTGCGGTGATCCGCTAACTGCGTTTTTAAGCCATTCGCGGCCAAATGTAAGTTTGCTACAGCACGCACGGTTGCCGTGGTTGCCTGTAAGCGCGGGGCGAGTCGTCAAATTGTGAGACAGATGATCGACGCTATAGTGCGTCGTGTCGAAATGTCGGCGTAAATGTTTGCGCCGGTTTGGGTATAGCCATTGAAGTGAGGGGAGCCGGCAGCATGTACGTGCGTTAAAAGCGCAGCGGACGCCGGCGAGAAAATACGAAAACGTTCTAGATGCTTCCCCTTGATATTGTTTTAATTGAGAAATCCAGCGACTTGCCTGTATTTAAAATACGCCAATCCCATGGTTCCCGCAAGCCGGGCCCGGCTTGCGGCAGGCTGTGGGAGTGCTGCCGTTTCTTGATTAAACAGAGCGGGAGTCAGGATGC
>CBILOJ010000166.1:0-4722 GCA_966238525.1 uncultured Methylophilaceae bacterium
TTGCCTGTCGCCGGGCAACCAGGCCTGGGTCAAGAATGCGCCGCTGCTGCTGCTAGTCACGGCGGACAGCAAATTCCATCACAACGGCCAGGACAACCGCTGGGGGCAGTACGACAGCGGCGCTGCCGCCGAGAACCTGTGCCTGCAGGCCTCGAGCATGGGATTGATGGCGCACCAGATGGGCGGCTTCGACGTCAGCCGTGCCCGGGCTGCATTCGCCGTGCCCGAACAGTACGCGCTGATGTCCATGGTGTGCGTGGGCTATCCCGCTGATATCGACAGCGTGTCGGACGAAGCGCGCGAACGCGAACTGGCGCCGCGCGCGCGCCGCGCGCTGGGCGAGCTGTTTTTCCGCGGCGACTGGGGCAAGCCCATCGTTTGAGGCGAATACGGCCGGGCGGTGAATGCTGCTAGAATAAGGCTTTACCAATTCACAGGATTTGCATCATGGCCGTCGTCGAACTCACCAAAGCCAATTTCAAGGACACTATCGTCAACAACGGTTTCGTAATCGTCGACTTCTGGGCGCCGTGGTGCGAGCCTTGCGTCAGTTTCACGCCGGTGTTCGAGGCCGCCGCCGAGAAGAATCCGGACATTTTGTTCGGCATGGTGAATACCGAAGCCGAGCCTGAAATCGCCGAGTATTTCGAAGTCACCAAAATCCCGGGCATCCTGGTCATCCGCGAGCAAGCCGGCATCCACGCGCAGCAGGGTGAAATCGGCGCACCGGCGCTGGACAAGCTCATCGAATGGGCGCGCGATTTCGACATGGCGCAGGTGCGTCAATATTATGCCGAACAGGATGCGCAATCGGGCAAAGCTTGAGCAGCATTTCCATGCAATAAAAAAAGCCGCACCATGCGGCTTTTTTTATTGGCGAATTACTACCAGTGGCCGAGGAATAGCAGCTTCGCCAGAAACAGCGCGCCGATACCCATCATGATGTAGAGCGGAATGTCGCCGCGCTTGTAGGCTCCGTTTTCAGGTGCGGTGGACAACCATTTGTTGGCGAAATAGAACAGCGCCAGCACCGTCGGAATTACCAGCAGCCACGCGGTCGAGGTGAAGACCTTGTTGATCAGGTGATTAAGCCAGCCGCTCTCGCGAAAGACGTGCACCATGATGCCGATGAGTCCGATCACGATCAGTCCGAGCCGGCCAAGGGCGGTCAGCGTGGCGAAAAGATTGTCGGGCTTTCCGGATTGGCTCACAGCACGCTCCTTGCGATCGATATTTTATTTATCAAGCAGCCACCGCGGGCTGCCGCCTTAGTTCGGTGCGGCCGGCAGAAACTTGGCCGGATCCACCGATTTCCCCTGCTGGCGAATTTCAAAGTGCAATTTGACCTTGTCGGTGTCGGTACTGCCCATTTCGGCGATCTTCTGGCCTTTCTTGACCTGCTGGCCTTCCTTGACCACGATCTGGCTGTTGTGGGCGTAGACCGAGAGATAGGTCTTGTCGTGCTTGATGATGACCAGCTTGCCGTAGCCACGCAGATCCGAGCCGCTGTAGATGACTTTGCCGGTGGCTGCGGCATGGACGGCCTGGCCTTTTTCGCCGGCGATATCCATGCCCTTGGCGTTGTTTGAATCGCTGAAGCCGGCAATGAGCTTACCGCTGGCCGGCCAGCTCCAGTCTATGCCGTCGGTGCTGCTGGTAGCGGTCGGCGCCGCGCCCGGTTTGTTGGTGCCGATGTCTGCGGCGGCTGGCGGTGACGGTTCGGCTTTGGCTGCGGCCGGCGTGCTGCTTGTGGCCTCTTGCGGCGGCGGTGCAGCCAGTGCGGCTTCGCTATAAGGCTCCCGCAAGGCTTTTGGCCCGCTCAGCAAGGGCACTTCGGCTGGGGCGGCTGCGCTTGTTGCCGGAGGCGTCGCCGCTGGATTGGCAGCTTCGCCGGGAGCGGTCTGGGCTGGCGCAGTACCGTTCAGGTTCAACGGCGTGATGACGACATCCTCGCTCTCGCTTTCGCTGGTGCTGGTCCCCAGATCGGTGGCGGCAGCAGGCGGCGTTGTCACCTCATTCGTGCCCTGCAGACGCAGCGTCTGCCCGATGTGAATTATGTAGGGCGGGGCGATATTGTTGAGCTGGGCGATTTCCTTGTAGTCGTAGCCGTACTGCAGGCCGATGCTGAACAAGGTATCGCCTTTCTTGACCGTATGCGTTGCCGGTCGCCAATCCTTGTTTTGTGCGGACTTGCTGGTGGTGGCCGGTTTTGCCGTCGGCGCGCGTTCGATGACGGGAGCCGATTGATTGCTGGCGCAACCGGCCAACGCGATTAGAAAGAGTAATACGGTACAGCGTAACAAACCCATCAATTAGTTCCACCCAGTAACGGTACGAATTTCACGGCTTCCAGCTTGGTCTTGTGGTAAGTCGGCCGGCTCGGCGTGCCGGTGTTCTCGATCAGATACAACACCTGCTCGCTGGTGCCGACCGGAATGACCATGCGCCCGCCGGCAGCCAATTGCTGCAGCAGCTCGTCCGGAATATGGCCGCTCGCGGCCGTGACGATGATGCCATCGTAAGGCGCGAACTCGGGCAGGCCTATTGTGCCGTCGGCGTGCTTGAGCTTGATGTTGCGCAAACGCAGTTCGCGCAGGCGGCCGCGTGCCTTGAGCAGCAGCGGACTGATGCGCTCGAGCGAATAGACTTCCTTCGCCACCTTGGCCAGCACCGCTGTCTGGTAACCGCAGCCGGTGCCGATCTCAAGCACGCGTTCCAGCGGCTTGCCGGCGCGCACGAGTTCGGTCATGCGGGCGACGATATAAGGTTGCGAAATGGTCTGGCCATAGCCGATCGGCAGGGCCACGTCCTCGTAAGCGCGGGAGGACAAGGCTTCGTCGACGAAGATGTGCCGCGCGACCGCACCCATGGCCGCCAGCGTCACTTCGTCCTTTATGCCTTGTTCACGCAGGCGCACCAGCATGCGTTCGCGCGTGCGCTGCGAGGTCATGCCGATGCCGCTGATGACCGAACTCATAGCTGCGTCTCCATGCTGCCCGTCGATGCCGTCATCCAGTTGTTCTGGTCCAGCCAGCCCTGCAGCTGATCCAGCTGCTTGTATTGCGTGAGGTCGATCTGCAGCGGCGTCAGCGACACCTGGTTATGCTCGACAGCATAGAAATCGGTGCCGGCACCGGCATCCTGCGCGCCGCCGGCGGCACCGACCCAGTAGACGGTTTCGCCGCGCGGCGTGGTGGACTTGATCACCGATTCCGCCTTATGGCGTTTGCCCAGGCGCGTGACGGCGACGCCGCGTAAATCCTCGTACGGCACGTCGGGCACGTTGACGTTGAGCAGCAGCGGCGGCGGGAAGCGGTCGTTCTCGAAGCGCTTGATCAGTTCGACGACGACGCGCGCCGCGGTTTCGTAATGCTTCGCGCCATGCTGCGACATCGATACCGCGAACGACGGAATGCCGAGCAGATAACCTTCCATGGCGGCGGCCACGGTGCCGGAATAGATGGTGTCGTCGCCCATGTTGGCGCCATCGTTGATGCCGGAAATCACCATGTCGGGCAGGGCGTCGAGCAGACCGGTCACGGCCAGATGCACGCAGTCGGTCGGCGTGCCGTTAACGTAGAAATAGCCGTTATGCGCCTTGCGCACCGTCAATGGCCGGTCCAGCGTCAGGGAATTGCTGGCGCCGCTGCGGTTGCGTTCGGGCGCCACGATCACGACGTCAGCCATTTTTGCCACGTAGTCGGCGAGGATGTTGAGGCCGGGGGCGAAATAGCCGTCGTCATTGGAAAGCAGAATACGCATGGGTCAAATTATAAGCGAAATTGGCCCGGCTCAGACCGCTTTTGCAAGCGCTTGCACTGCGTCTGCCAGTTCAGGCCCCGCTCCGGGTATGGCGCGCATACAAGATGGCGCAGATGAAAAAGATCAGTGTCAGCACGATCTCGACCGCGGCCAGCTGGGCGGCAGTGCCGTGATCCGACCAGGCACGCACCGCGCCTTCGGTAAAGTAGAGCAGGATGAACATGCTGGCCCACTGATAGGTATAGCGGCGGCCATGAATGATGCCGGACAGCGGTAGCAGCAGCGGCACGGCCTTGAGGATGAGCAGCGAGCCTTGCGGCTTCAACGGCGCGAGCCAGCCTTCCCAGGCCAGGCAGACCAGGATGAGCGCGATCAGGCTGGCACCGGCGCCCACGCGCAGCAAGCGCTTCATGCACGTGCCGCCTGTGCCATCGCTACCAGTGCGCTACGGGCCGATTGTGCATCGGTGACCTCGGTATCGAAGGTGAAACGCAGGATGGGGCCGTCGGCGCGCACATCGAAACCGTCGCTGTCGATGCCGATCATCTCCGCTTTCGTCACTTCCAGCTGGTGATAATGTCGGCAGTAGTCGCGCAGGTTGTCGCCGTGGTCGGCATTCATATGGGCGAGGATGGCGGCCTCCTGCCCCGGCAGGCGATTGGGCGGGGATTGCAGTGCCGCGCCTTCCACCCAGGCGATGCGGCCGAAGCCGCCAATGTAGCGCGCCTGCCGCACATGGATGCGATAGAGCAGGAAGTCATGCGCGGCGAAATACTGTTCGGCATCGGGGAAATAGCGCAGATAGCGCGCCTGCAGCGACGGGTCTTGCTTGTCGGTCTGCTCCGCTTCGCCGATCAGCGTCAGCCGGGCATTGGCCTGCAGATCGTCTGCAGCCTCGAATGCCAGCAGCGAGACCTTGCAATCGGCCATGATGTTTTTCGTGTGCTCGGCCAAGGTGCT
>CBILOJ010000167.1:0-4687 GCA_966238525.1 uncultured Methylophilaceae bacterium
GAACAAGTGATCGGCGGCTGGCTGCAGCAGGGCGAGCGCAACCTGCCTTAGAAGCGGGGCGGAGCGCAGCGGCGTTACGTCTTGCGCCGGAAAATCAGATCCCACACGCCATGCCCCAGTCGCAAGCCGCGCTGTTCGAACTTGGTCAGCGGCCGGTATGCGGGGCGGAGCGCATAGTCCGGCGCGGTGTTCTCCAATTGCGGCTCGGCACGCAGCACCTCCAATGTCCATTCGGCATATTCCTGCCAGTCGGTCGCCACATGCAGATAACCGCCCACCTTGAGCTTGCCAGCCAACAGCTCGACAAAATCAGCCTGGATGAGTCGGCGCTTGTGATGGCGCTTCTTGTGCCAGGGATCGGGGAAAAAGATGTGGACGCCATCGAGGCTGGCGTCCGGAATCATGTGTCGCAACACATCCACGGCATCGTGCTGCATGACGCGCACATTCTCGAGATTCCGTGCCTGGATGTGCCTGAGCAGGCTGCCGACACCGGGCGTGTGCACCTCGATACCGAGAAAGTCGCGCTCGGGTTGGACTTGCGCAATCGCGGCCGTGGTCTCGCCCATACCGAAACCGATTTCGACGATCTTGGCGCTGCCGCTGCGTCCAAACAAGGCCGCAAGATCGAGCTGCTGCGGCGCATAAGTCACGCCGAAACGCGGCATGGCTTCATCAAGGGCCCGCTGTTGCGCCGGCGTCAGCCGTCCTTGCCGCAGGACAAAGCTGCGGATCGGGCGATGCTTGGGTTGTTCTGGTTGATTTTCCATACGGAACGCGATTGGCTAAAAGCCGGGATTATAGCCGGGACGGCAGCATTACGCCGTCCGTCATAATGTATGCCGCCTGTCGCCGCGGGCAAAACCGACCAATGCATCCGGCAAGCCGCGTCCCAGCGCCAATACCTTGAACAGCTCGCCCATTTCCGCCGGCGACAGCAGCTTCTGCGCCTGCGCCGCCAGCGGCACATAGGCGGCCACGTCCTGCGGCGGTATGCGTGACAGCAACTCGGTGATGCCGCAATTGATGAGAAATTGCGCCTGGCCGCAATAGCCTAGCAATTGCAGGCCGGCAGCCGCGCCGGCCTCGGCTGCCGCGGTGAAATCGACGTGCGCCGTAATGTCCTGCAGGCCGGGATAAAGAAACGGGTCGTCATGCGCATGCTGGCGGTAATGGCACATCAGCGTCCCCTGCCGCCGTTGCGCATGGTAATACTCGTGCCGCGGAAAACCGTAATCGATGAACAGCAGCGCCCCGCGCGTGAGCATGGCGGCCAGGCTAGCGACCAAGGCCTGTGCCAGCGGACAAATTTCAGTGACGTACTCGACCGGCAGCACACAACGCTGGGCCAAAGCCGTCAACGGCCCATAGGCCATCGATGCTTCGGTCCACGTAAAAGTGCCGTCGCGCCATGCCACGCGTCGTTCGCGCAAGCCTTGCTCCGTGGACTTGACCATATGCACGGGCAAGGCATCAAGCACCTCGTTAGCAAGCACCAACCCTTCGAACGTGTCCGGAAGACTGTCGAGCCATGTGACGCGCTGCAACAGCGCCGGCGGCAAGGCCTGCTGCAGCGTTGCCTGCTGGCGTGCACGCAGCTGAGCGCTCACTTCCATGAGCAGATAGCGCTGCGGCAGCACATCGAGGCGCTCGAGCTCCAGCAACAGCTCGGCGGCCAACTTGCCCGTACCGGCCCCGAGTTCCAGTATCGCCCCCTGCGTCGCTTGCAACACTTGTGCCGCCTGGCGCGCCAGCGTCTGCGCGAATAACGGCGAGATTTCGGGCGCGGTGACGAAGTCGCCGGCCGCGCCGAACTTCTGCGCACCACCGCTGTAGTAGCCCAGGCCCGGCGCATAGAGCGCGAGTTCCATGTAACGGGCAAACGGGATACTGCCGTCCGCCGCTTCGATTTCGGCATGGATCAACTCGGTGAGCTGCCGGCTATGCGCGAGCGCTTGCGCATCGGGCTGAGGTAGAGATGTCATGCTTTTGGCCTGAGGGGTATCGGTATCGGTCTTGGATTATAATTGCAGCAGCCGTACATTCCAGCCATGATCAGGAAACCAGGTGGACCCAAATTCGCAGCAGAAAGTCGTATTGATCACCGGGGGTGCCAAACGGGTAGGTGCGGCCATTTGTCGTTTGCTGCACGCCAGCGGCGCCAATCTCATGATCCACTATCGCAATTCGGTCAACGAAGCGCGCGCCCTGCAATCCGAATTCAATCTGCAACGCCCGAACTCGGCGGCGATCATCCAGGCCGACCTGCTCACCCTGGCCGCCCTACCGGGCCTGGTGCAGGAAACGATACGGCATTTTGGTCGCCTCGACGTATTGATCAACAACGCCTCCAGTTACTACCCCACCGAACTCGGGCAGATCGATGAACAGCAGTGGCACGACCTTACCGGCTCCAACCTGCAGGCGCCGCTATTCCTTGCACAGGCTGCGGCCAACGAACTACGGCGCCGGCGCGGTTGCATCGTCAATATCACCGACATGCATGTCGAGCGGCCGAAAAAAGGCTACATCGTCTACAGCGTGGCCAAGGCCGGCCTGGTAACCCTGACCAAATCGCTGGCGCACGAGCTGGCACCCGAAGTACGGGTGAATGCGGTGGCGCCCGGCCCGGTGCTGTGGCCCGAGGACAACCCGCAATTCGACGAGGTCTACCGTCAGCGCGTGATTTCGCAGACCTTGCTCAAGCGCATCGGCGAGAGCGACGATGTCGCCCGGGCCGTGCGCTTTCTGATCGACGACGCGCCCTTCATCACTGGCCAGATCATTGCCGTCGATGGCGGGCGCTCGCTGAATTTATGAACCAATCCGCCACGGCTGGATGGCAGCCATAAAATCTGAGCCACATCGGCTCATCTTCATCCGCTTACTTGGCAACTAAATATTTGACATGAAACACTATCCCGACGACGCCTCCGGCAACTTCCTCAAGCTGCGCAACAATCTCATCAGCGCCACCGGCAAGGCCATAGGCGATTACAACATGATCGCCGACGGCGACACCGTGCTCGTCTGCATGAGCGGCGGCAAGGACTCCCACGCCATGCTCATGCTGCTGCTGGCGCTGCAAGAACGCGCGCCGATCGACTTCAAGCTGATCGCCATGAACCTGGACCAGAAACAGCCCGGTTTTCCTGAGCACATACTGCCCGATTACCTGCAGAAGCTCGGCGTGGATTACCGCATCGTCGAAGCCGACACTTACTCCATCGTCAAGGAGAAGATTCCCGAGGGCAAGACCACCTGCTCGCTGTGCTCGCGCCTGCGCCGCGGCATCATCTACCGCACGGCGACCGAGCTCGGCGCCACCAAGATCGCGCTTGGCCACCACCGCGACGACATTGTCGAGACGCTGTTCCTCAACCTGTTCTTCGGTGCCAAGATGAAGGCGATGCCGCCCAAGCTCGCCACCAACGACGGCCGCCACATCGTCATCCGTCCGTTGGCCTACTGCAGCGAAAAAGATATCGCGAGCTATGCGCGCGGCATGCAGTTTCCGATCATTCCGTGCGACTTGTGCGGTTCACAGGAAAACCTGCAGCGGCAGAAGATCAAGGACATGCTCGCGACCTGGGAGCGCGAGCAGCCGGGTCGCATCAACAATATCTTTCGCGCGCTAACCAATGTCGAGCCTTCGCATTTGGCCGACGCCGGTCTCTACGACTTCAAAGGACTGTCGACAGCGCAGCCACAAGACGAAGATCCGCTGTTCGGCGACATCGACCAAGAGCTGGCGCTCAATATGGCGGCAGCGTCGGGCAATCGCATCTCCTTTCTACGCAACGCATCCTGAAGTCATCCGGCGCGATATTTAGGCGTTGACGTAACAAGCTTTCTTGTTTAGTCGACCAATTACTCTTATTATCTGCCGCTCCTGCATCCGACTCTCGCTTCGTCCATGTCCAAACTGCTGATCGTTGAATCACCATCCAAGGCCAAAACCCTGAACAAATATCTGGGTAAGGACTTTCAGGTGCTCGCCTCCTACGGGCATGTGCGCGACCTTATTCCCAAGACCGGCGCCGTCGATCCCGAGCACGGATTCGCTACGCAGTACGAAATCATCGAACGCAATGCCAAGCATGTCGATGCGATTGCCAAGGCGGTCAAGAACGCCGACGCCGTCTATCTCGCCACTGACCCGGATCGCGAAGGCGAAGCGATTTCGTGGCATATTGCCGAAATCCTGCAGGCGAAAAAACTGATCAAGGACAAGCTGCTGAAACGCGTGGTGTTCCACGAAATCACCAAAAGCGCCGTACAGCAGGCGATCGACAACCCGCGCGATATTTCGATGCCGCTGGTCAATGCGCAACAGGCACGGCGCGTACTGGATTACCTAGTCGGCTTCAACCTGTCGCCGCTGCTATGGAAAAAGATACGGCGCGGACTTTCCGCCGGCCGCGTGCAAAGCCCGGCATTGCGCCTGATCGTCGAACGCGAGCAGGAAATCGAAGCGTTCAAGAGCCAGGAGTACTGGACCATCCACCTCGCTTCGCGCAAGCACCAGCACGCTTTCGACGCCAAGCTGGTTCAGCTCGACGGCAACAAGGTCGAGCAATTCACGGTAACTTCGCAGGCGCAGCAGGAAGATATCGTCGGCCGCTTGCTGATCGCCAGTGCCGGCAAGGCGACAGTCAGCCGCGTCGACAAGAAGCAGCGCAGCCGT
>CBILOJ010000168.1:0-4638 GCA_966238525.1 uncultured Methylophilaceae bacterium
TGCTCATGAATGCGGTTTCGGTGAAGCTGCCCAAGGCCTCGGCCGACGTCGCCATTACCAAGCCCAAGACCTCGCACATCAGTGTGACCGACCAGGGCGAAATTTACCTGGACGAGGCCCTGCTTACCCAGGACCAGCTCGAAACACAGCTGCTAGAGGCTACCGCTGATCCGGATTATGCCGTGGAAATCTATGCCGACGAGAAAGCCGAATACGGCACTGTGGCCAAGGTCATGGCGGCGATACAACGCGCCGGGATTGCCAAATTCAGCTTTGTGATGGAGCCTGACGCCGGCGCGGCCAAAGCCGATCCCGCTTAGCGGGCGACATGCAGATGCGAAGGAGATGCCCTTGAACAGCATGACCATCAACGCGCTCGACGGCTCGAATGACACAGACAAATTCTGGCTGGCGCTGGCCGTTTCCGTGCTGCTGCACAGCAGTGTGTATTACGGATTGCCTTATTTGCGCACTGAAACGCCGCCGCCGCTGGAACGCATCGAAATCACGCTCGACACTGCGATGCAGCCACCGGCCGCAGCGCCGGCGCCGGCAGTAGCGCCTCTGCCCGAAGTCGAGCCGGTGCCTGAACCGCCGCCGCCCAAGCCGGTGGTCAAGCCGGAACCGAAACCGAAGAAGGAAAAGCCGGTGGAAAAGCCGCCGGTGCTGGCGACCGAGGCTCCGGAAGCGCCTGACGATTATGTGGTGCCCGCTGCGCCGGAACCGGAGGTTGCCGAGCCTGAAGTTGCAGCGCCTGAAGAGCCTGCGCCTATGCCTGAACCGGTGCCACAAGCCAGCACATCGCCGGTCTCGCCGCCTGACACAACCGTGTCCAGCGCTCCTGCCGCAGCCGCCGTTTCCAGTGCGCAGCCTACCGAGGCCACTGCGGCCGAAGCCTGGAATGGTTACGGCCAACTGCTTTACAACCTGGTCGGCAAAAACAAGAACTACCCGCAAATCGCCATCCGCCGCAGTTGGGAAGGCGAGGTCAGGATCTACGCCAAATTCATTGTGGGTAAATTGGTGGACGTCACCATAGTGACTTCATCCGGGCATGAGGTTCTGGACGAAGAAGCGCTGGCCATGGTGCGCAAGGCCGCAAAACAGTTGCCCGTCAGCGGCGATCTCGCCCGGAAGTCGTTCACCGTGACCATTCCGGTGGCGTTCAAGCTTTTCAGCTGAGAAGGCCAGGCATGCGGCAGCACACGGAATTCGAAAACGGCGGTAGTCCTCGGCGCTTCACCCATTCCGAGCTCGCTGCAGCGGAGTAATGGAAACCATCATGGCCAGACGCACGCTGCAGCAATCGCTACAGCTGGTTACAGCCCACCCGGCTCCGCTGGCCAAGGGCATGGCGAGCAGCACGACCTCGCGCGGCACCTACAGCCAGTACCGCGGCCTGCGCCACCTGCCGCAGGACCGACTCGACCTGATCGTGCAGCAGGTCCGCCGTGACGGCTTTCATATCGAGCATCTGTCCAGTTTGGCTAAAGGCGCGGCCAAAGACGAGAGCGAGACGCTAGAAGCGCTTTGCCGCTGGTGCCGGTTTCACGACCTCAAGGTCAGCATCAACCACACCCATGGCATCTGCTTCTTCGAGAGCCGGCATGCTTATCGCTCTGGCGCCAGCTTGTAGCTTGGCCGGCGATGGGTGCGGTCGACGATGGGTGCGCAAACATGAATGTTTGCACACCCTACGGATGGGTTCATGTGACGTAGGGTTTGCAACCGCCGGTTGCGAACCAATGATTGCGTGCGCAAAAACGGTCGATGGGGCTTGTGGCGGTGGTTTGATGAACAGCTGATTGGTGCGCAAACGTGGCGTTTGCACACCCTACGGAGAGGTTCATGTGGCGTAGGGTTTGCAACCTCGGGTTGCGAACCAACGAATATATATACGGTAGGTACGAGATATCTCATGTTAGACAGGCCCTTGCCACGCGATAGCGCCCTGCAGAAAGCGCTGATGCCGCGCTCAAGTTTCCACAAAAACTGTGGATAATTTTGTGAATATCTGTGACTTAAAACTGTAACCCTTGCATTCACAACGTTTTTTTAAAAACGCCTAAATTTTAATCCGATTATTATGCTTGACAAAACAATGACTTATCGTATGCCATTGGATTGCCATGCTTTTTAAGCCGAAGTTAATGTTGCACTTGAGGTGGTGTGTATAAGTCGGCCAGTTTCGGTAATGCTGAAAATGCGTTGCGCGTAGTGATATCAATGATTTCCGCTCGCTGCACGCCACGAAGCTCGGCCATGATTCCGGCGATTCTCGGTAGCTGGTCGGGCTGGTTGCGACCGTGATGACCTAGCCATTCCGGCGGAATGTCAGGCGCGTCGGTTTCGAGCACGATCGCTTCCGGCGGCAGCGTCTGCGCCAATTCGCGGATATGCAGCGAACGCGGATAGGTCATGGCGCCGCCGAAGCCGAGCTTGAAACCGCGTTCAACAAGCTGGTCGGCTTGCTGGCGGCTGCCGTTATAGGCGTGGGCAATGCCGCCCATGACCTCGATGCGGCGCAGGTGCTTGAGGATGTGATCAACCGAGCGCCGTACGTGCAGGATCACGGGCAGGTTGAAGCGGCGCGCGAGCTTGAGCTGCTCGCTGTAGAAATACTCCTGGCGCTCGCGGTCATAGCCTTCGATGAAGAAATCCAGACCGATCTCGCCGATCGCCACTGGCGGATTGGAGCTGGCCAGACGCTGCTCGATGAGTTCGGTCAGCAGTTCCAGGTCTTCCGGGCCGGCATGGTCCACGAACAGCGGATGGATGCCGAGCGCCAATGCGCAGGAAGCGTGGCGATCGGCCAGCGCGCACACCAGATCGAGATTGCTGCGCTCGACGCCGGGCACGACGATGATGCCGACCCCCTCCCGCAACGCACCCGCCACCATCTCGTCGCGATCGCGGTCGAATTCGCGCGCGTCGAGATGGCAATGGGTGTCGACCAGCATGTTCAAGCTTTGCCGTATTTGGGCCGCAGGCGCAAACGCAGGTCATTGCCGACGCTAAGCGACTCCAGCATCTGCAGTTCAATACGTGCGTCCATCTGCGTCAGCTCGGGCAGCGCGAACATCGGCCGCGCCGCGTCGCCCATGATGAGCGGCGCCATATAAAGCAGCAACTCGTCGATAAGGCCGAGACGCAGCAGCGCGCCATTGAGATTGGCGCCGGCCTCCACCATGAGTTCGTTGACGCCGCGCCCGGCCAGCTCGCGCAGCAGGCTGGCAAGACAGACATGGTCTTTATCCGAAAGCTGCAGTAGTTCGGCCCCCGCTTCCCGCAAGGCGGCTGCCCGGTTTTGCGGATCGTCGGCAAAGGCAATAAGCACAGAGCCGCCTTGCAGCAGGCGCGCCTGAGGCGAAATGCGAAGATGGCTATCGACGACGACGCGCAGCGGCTGGCGCGCAATATCCAGGCCGGGATCGCGCACGTCGAGCTGCGGGTCGTCGGCAAGCACGGTACCGACACCGGTCAGGATTGCGCTCGAACGCGCGCGCCAGCGCTGCACGTCATGGCGTGCCGCTTCACCGGTAATCCATTTGCTGGCGCCATTGGCGAGCGCAGTTCGGCCGTCGAGGCTGGCGGCGATCTTGCTGCGCACAAAAGGCCGTGCCTGCGTCATGCGCATGATGAAACCGGGGTTGAGTTCGCGCGCCTGCGCTTCCATGAGGCCAAATGAGACATCGATGCCCTGGGCGGCAAGATGGTCGAGACCGCGGCCGGCCACCAATGGATTCGGATCCTGCATGGCCGCGACGACGCGCCGTACGCCGGCCTGTACCAGCGCTTCCGCGCAGGGCGGCGTACGGCCGTGATGCCCGCAGGGCTCCAGCGTCACGTATATCTCCGCGTCGCGCGCCTGTTCGCCGGCCATACGCAAGGCGTGCACCTCGGCATGCGCTTCGCCCGCGCGCAGATGGGCACCCTCGCCCACCACCACGCCATCCTTGACGATGACGCAGCCCACGCGCGGATTGGGCATGGTGCTGTAAAGCCCCTGCTCAGCCAGGCGCAAGGCCTGCGTCATATAAGCATGATCGGCGGCGGTGAACATCAGGATGGCAAGCTAACCTGCGCTAGGTATAAAGGAAATGCGGGAAAACCGACGATGCGCGTCTGCATGGTTTTGCCGCAGCGGAATCACGATTCTTCCGGAAGGTCGCCGCCGCGTCTGTGCGGCTTGGCCTGGCCGGACGGATCGAGATCGCGAATCACGTCGTGGAAATCGTCCACGTCCTTGAAGCTGCGATAGACGGAAGCGAAGCGAATGTACGCCACCTTGTCCATAAGCCGCAGTTCCTGCATGACGACCTCGCCAAGATCGCGTGCCATGATTTCACGCTCGCCCTGCGCCAGCAGGTGCTGCACGATGCGGTCCAGCGCACGGTCGATGTATTCGGTCGGTACCGGCCGCTTGTGCAGGGCACGCGAAAACGACAGGCGCAGCTTGTCGCGGTTGAAATCCTCGCGCGTGCCGTTCTGCTTGACGACCTGCGGCAGGTGCAGCTCGGCGGTTTCGTAGGTGGTGAAGCGCTTGTCACATTGGGCGCAACGGCGGCGGCGGCGGATGCTGTCGCCCTCGTCGTTGACCCGGGAATCGATGACCTGGGTGTCGTCGGCACCGCAGAA
>CBILOJ010000169.1:0-4582 GCA_966238525.1 uncultured Methylophilaceae bacterium
GGATGATGTTGCGGCGGCCGAAGGCGTCCGATAGCGCGCCATGCCACAGGATCATGACCGAGAATGCCAGCATGTAGGCGGTCAGCGTCTGCTGCACCTCGATCGTCGTCGCATGCAGGGTGGCTTCGATATTGGGAAAGGCCGGCAGATAGGTATCGATGGAGAACGGTCCCAGCATCGCCAGCGCCGCCAGCATCAGGGCCAGCGCGTTGGCGGCCGGCAACGGAATGAGGCGCGGCGCCGGCGGCGGCACTGAGTTATCTTGATCGACGGGCATAGGCAGCTTTCTTGTTGTGATTGTTTGCGAGCGTGAGACGAAATCAGGATTTCACCGGCGGCACCGCGCGATACTTGCCCTGCAGTGCCAGCATCCAGCCCGGGTATTCGGCCGGCAGCGTGCTCACGGCGTCGAGCGCCGTCATGTCCTCGGCGCTGAGGCTGACGCTGCAGGCGGCGATGTTGTCCTTGAGCTGATCCATGGTCTTGGCACCGATGATGACCGAAGTTACCTGCGGCTTGGCGAGCAGCCAGGCCAGCGCCACTTGTGCCACGGATACCTGCAGGCGCTCGGCGATTGGCCGCATGACGTCGACGCATTTGAACGCGCGCGGCTTGTCCACCACCGGGAAATCGTAGCTGGCGCGGCGCGCACCGGCCGGGCCTTTGTCGTCGGGACGGTATTTACCGGTCAATAGGCCGCCGGCCAGCGGACTCCATACCATGAGGCCGAGCTGCTGGTCGGCCAGCAGCGGCAAGATCTCGCGCTCGAGATCGCGGCCGGCGATCGTGTAGTAGGCTTGCACGCTTTCGAAGCGCGCCCAGTTGCGCTTGTCCGAGATCGCCAGCGCCTTCATGATCTGCCACGCCGCCATGTTGCATAAGCCGATATAGCGCACCTTGCCCGAGCGCACCAGGTCGTTGAGCGTGGACAAGGATTCCTCCAGCGGCGTCAACGGATCGAAGCCGTGCAGCTGGTAGAGGTCGATATGGTCGAGCTGCAGGCGTTTCAGGCTGGCGTCGACTTCGTTCATGAGGTGGTGGCGCGACTGGCCGCGGCCGTTGGGCAGCTCGTTCATGATGCCGGTGGCTTTGGTGGCGATCACCAGTTCGTCGCGCGGCAGCCCCAGCGATTTGATGGCCTGGCCCAGCAGTTTTTCCGATTCGCCGAGCGAATAGACGTTGGCGGTGTCGATGAAATTGATGCCGGCATCGAAGGCGTATTTCACCTGCGCATCGACCGCCTCCTGCTGCAGGCCGCCCATGACTTCCCAGAAGCCCTTGCCGCCATAGGTCATGGTGCCCAGGCACAGTTCGGATACATAGAGGCCGGTACGGCCCAGCAGTCGGTAGCGCATGTTGTCTCCAAGGAAGGCGGCATGCCGTCAGGTAGCGGCAGGAAGCCGTGAATGCAAGTGTAAAGCCGCGCCGGGGATATGTATGGCGGCTAACGAACGCAGGTCGCGCGTCTGTGTTTTGATGAAGCGAACTGAAATGCATTTTAACGGATTGGAGGAAAGACATGGAACAGTTGCAGGGCAAGAAGGTCGCTGTGCTCGTGACCGACGGCTTCGAACAGGCGGAACTGCTGGGTCCGAAGCAGGCGCTCGAAGCTGCCGGGGTCAGGGTGGACGTCATTTCGACCAAGCCCGGGCAGGTGCAGGGTTTCCAGCATACCGACAAGGGCCAGGCCGTGACGGTGGACAAGATATTCGCCGAGGTGGACGCCGAGGATTATGACGCCGTGGTGCTGCCGGGCGGCGTGGTCAATGGCGACGCCATGCGCATGATTCCCGAGGCGATCGATTTCGTGCAGGTGGCCGACGAGGAGGACAAGCCGATCGCCGTCATCTGTCATGGCGGCTGGCTGTTGATCTCGGCCGATCTTGCCGCCGGCCGCACGGTGACGAGCTGGCCCAGCCTGCAGGACGATTTTCGTAACGCCGGCAGCAACTGGGTCGACCAGGAAGTCGTGTGCGACGGCAACCTGATCACTTCACGCAAGCCGGACGACATTCCGGCATTCAACCGGCAATTGCTGTCGGCGCTGGGCGGCCAGAATGCCGGACTCAACGCCTCTAGAGCGTAGCGATGACCAGGGTGCCGGCCGTGATCAGCGCGGCGCCCACCAGCAGCTGCCAGCTCAGGTGTTCGCCGAGGAAAAGTACGCCCAGCGCGATGGCGAGCGCGACGCTGAGCTTGTCGACGGTGGCGACGCCGGATACCGGCCCGATTTGCAGTGCGCGGTAATAGCATAGCCAGGACAGTCCGGTCGCCGCACCCGACAGCAGCAGGAACAGCCAGCTGTGCGCCGGGATGGTCGCCGGCCGCTGCCATTCTCCGCGCACGGCGACGATGGCGGCCAGCAGCGCCAGCACGACTACGGTGCGGATCAGCGTTGCCAGGTTGCTATTGAGCCCGCTGACGCCGAGCTTGCCGAAAACCGCCGTCAACGCTGCGAAAAAAGCGGCGCCGAACGCGTACATTACCCAGCTTGTTTTCATCATTGTCCGCAATTCCTTTCGATTGACGTCAGCCTACCCGCCCCTGGTTCGTTAGGAAAGTGATCAGGCTTTCAGCCGCGCATCACGATCACTACCGAACTAGAGGGGAATTCCGTTACATGTCCAGTACACCAACCATAGCGGCCTCTGCCGCCGCCATCGGCCTGCTGTTGCCCGTCTTCGCCCAGGCCGGCGACGACCTGGCGCAGCGCATGCAGGACCCGATGCAATGGGCGGCCCAGCGCCAGAACTACGCCAGCCAGGGTTACAGCCGGCTGAAGCAGATCGACCGCCGCAACGTCAAGGATCTGCAGCTGGCATGGTCGTTCACCACCGGTGTGACGCGCGGCCATGAAGGCGCGCCGCTGGTGATCGGCAACACCATGTACGTGCATACGGCTTTTCCCAACAACGTCTACGCGCTCGATCTCGACCATGAGCAGAAAATCCTCTGGTCCTACTTCCCCAAGCAGGATGCCTCGGTCGCCGCCATCCTGTGCTGCGACAACGTCAGCCGCGGCCTGGCCTACGGCGACGGCAAAATCCTGCTGCAGCAGAACGACGGCATGCTGGTGGCGCTGGACGCCAGGACCGGCGCCCGCGTGTGGCAGGTGCGCGTCAACGATCCCAAGGCCGGCGCCACCAATACCAACGCGCCGCACGTGTTCAAGGACAAGGTGCTGACCGGCTGCAGCGGCGGTGAATTCGGTATCCGCTGCTTCATCGCCGCCTACAATCTGGCAGACGGCACGCTGGCCTGGAAGGCCTACAGCACGGGCCCCGACAGCGATGTGTTGATCGGCGACGATTTCAACGCGGCCAATCCGCACTACAGCGCGCTGTCGGTCTACGAGGACGTCAACGGCGGCAATCAGGAGGACGGCTCGTTCAAGGCTTTGCCCAAGGACAGGCTCAAGTTTCCGGTCGCCGACCTTGGCGTGCGCACCTGGGTCAAGCCGCAGGCGGTCAAGGATGGCTGGCAGCACGGTGGCGGTCCGGTCTGGGGCTGGTTCTCCTTCGATCCGGCGCTGAACCTGGTTTATTACGGCACCGGCAATCCCTCGACCTGGAATCCCGATATCCGCCCCGGCGACAACAAATGGGCGATGACCCTGTTCGCACGCGACCTCGATACGGGCTTTGCGCGCTGGGGCTATCAACTGACGCCGCATGACGAGTGGGACTACGATGGCGTCAACGAAGTCATACTATGGGACGCCGACGGCAAAAAGCTCGCTACCCATTTCGACCGCAACGGTTTCGGCTACACCTTCGATCGCCGCGACGGCACACTGCTGGTGGCGGAAAAAATGCACCCCTTCGTCAATTGGGCGACGCGGGTCGACCTCGCCAGCGGCGTGCCGCACAAGGACGGCCGCTTCGCCACGCATCAGGACGTAGAAACCAAAGGCATCTGCCCGGCCGCGCTCGGCGTCAAGAATGTACAGCCGTCCGCCTATTCGCCGCATACCGGTCTGTTTTACGTGCCGATGAACCACGTCTGCATGGATATCGAATCGGTGGAAGCCAAATACGTCGCCGGCCAGCCCTGGGTCGGCGCCAGTATTACCATGTACCCGGGTCCGGATGATGTGATGGGCGGCTTCATGGCCTGGGACGGCTTGCGCGGCCGCGCCAAGTGGTACAACCAGGAAGCCTTCCCGGTCTGGAGCGGCGTGCTGGCCACCGCCGCCGACCTCGTGTTCTACGGTACGCTGGACCGCTGGTTCAAGGCGCTCGACGCCCAAAGCGGCAAGCTGCTGTGGCAATACCAGGTGGGCTCTGGCGTGGTCGGTAGCGCCATGACTTACGGTCACGCCGGCAAGCAGTATGTCGCCGTCTATTCCGGTATCGGCGGCTGGGCCGGCGTCGCATTGAATGAAGGCTTGCGCGGCGAAACCGATGGCGCCGGCACCGCCGGCATGCTCGGCGGCCTCGCCCATTACAATGCCGCGCCCGGCGGCGGCACGCTCAATGTATTCAGTCTGTAGCAGGAATCCGCAACGGCCGGGCTAGCCGGCCAGCTCGGTCACCAGGCGGCCGAGCCGGGCGAGACCGGCTTCGAGTTCCGCATCCCACAA
>CBILOJ010000170.1:0-4579 GCA_966238525.1 uncultured Methylophilaceae bacterium
AGAAACGCGAGGAGTCGGGGGTCAATACTTCGTCGATCAGATAAAGCTCGCCGGCCTCGTCGAGGCCGAATTCGAACTTGGTGTCGGCGATGATGATGCCGCGTGTCAGCGCATATTCGGCCGCTTCCTGGTATAGCTGCACGCTGACTCGCGCCACCTTGTCGGCGAGTTCGGCGCCCAGCAGCTCGGCCGCGCGCGCCAGCGAAATGTTCTCGTCGTGATTGCCGATCGCCGCCTTGCTCGACGGCGTGAAGATGGGCTCGGGCAGCTTGGAGGCTTCCTGCAAGCCTGCCGGCAGATCGATACCGCACACCGTGCCGCTCGCCTTGTATTCCTTCCAGCCCGAACCGACCAGATAACCGCGGACGATGGCCTCGATCGGCAATGGCTTGAGCTTGCGCGCGACGATGGCGCGTTGCTTAAGCTGTGCCTTTTCCGCGGCATCCTCGACCACGGATTCTGGCGCGATGCCGGTCAAATGGTTGGGCACGACATGGCCCAGTTTCTCGAACCAGAAATTGGCGATCTGGGTCAGCACCGCGCCCTTGCCGGCGATAGGTGTCGGCAGCACGACGTCGAACGCCGACAGGCGGTCGCTGGCGACGAGCAGTAGGTGTTCGCCCAGGTCGTAGATGTCGCGCACCTTGCCCTGGCTGATCAGGGGCAGGCTGGAGATGCTGCTTTGTAGCAATGGTTGACTCACGTTGGTTTTTTCCTTGTCCTAGCCTTTGTTAGCGTCCGGCGCGCGCGAATCATGCCATAAGCACATGATTTTGAAAAGAGTTTTCAGCGGACAATAGCGTCCAGCTCGCCGCGCTTGTAGCGCTCGGCCATGCGCTCGACCGAGACCACGCTTATTTTACCGGCCTGCCCGGCTGAGCCGAAAGCTTCGTAGCGTGCCTTGCAGATATCCTTCATGGCGAGCATGGTTGCCTGCAGGAATTTGCGCGGGTCAAACTCGCGTCTGTGCTCGTCCTGGCCTAGGAAGCGACGAATGGCACCGGTGGTCGCCATGCGCAGATCGGTGTCGATATTGACCTTGCGCACGCCGTGGCGGATGCCCTGCACGATCTCCTCCACCGGCACGCCGTAAGTCTCGCCGATGTCGCCGCCGTATTCGTTGATGATCTTGAGCCATTCCTGCGGCACCGACGACGATCCGTGCATGACCAGATGCGTGTTGGGGATGCGCGCGTGAATGTCGCCGATGCGGTCTATCGCCAGGATTTCGCCGGTCGGCGGACGTGTGAACTTGTAGGCGCCGTGCGAGGTGCCGATGGCGATCGCCAGCGCATCGACCTGGGTTTTGGCGACGAAATCGGCCGCCTCTTCGGGATCGGTCAGCAATTGCGCATGCGCGAGCTGGCCCGCCGCGCCATGTCCATCCTCTTCGCCGGCCCGGCCCGATTCGAGCGAACCCAGCACGCCGAGCTCGCCCTCGACCGAGACGCCGATGGCGTGGGCAATCTCCACCACTTTGCGCGTGACTTCGACGTTGTACTCATAGCTCGACGGCGTCCGGGCATCCTCGCGCAAGGAGCCATCCATCATGACGCTGGAGAATCCCGAACGCATGGCTTGGAAGCAAATCAGCGGCGAAGCGCCGTGATCCTGATGCATGACCACAGGGATATGCGGGTAGGTTTCGACTGCCGCCGCGACCATGTGGCGCAAAAACGCTTCGCCCGCGTATTTTCGCGCCCCGGCCGAGGCTTGCATGATGACGGGGCTATCGCATTCGTCAGCCGCCTGCATGATGGCCTGCACCTGCTCGAGGTTGTTGATGTTGAATGCCGGCAGCCCGTAGCCGTGCTCGGCGGCATGGTCCAGCAACTGGCGCAGCGATACGATTGCCATGGTGTCCTCGCTATTCCGCAGCGCCCGCCGAGGCCGGGCGCGATATCAAATTAGAAGCGGCGCGTTGCCGCTTGGTTCATAGCCTCGGCGGCCTGTGCTCGCCGATCTTGACCACCTTGAGCGTGTTGGTGCCGCCCGCCGTGCCGATGGGTTCGCCGAAGGTCAGCAGCACCAGGTCGCCGTTGCTGATGGCGCTATGGCGAAGCAAGACGCCTTCCATCTCGCGCAGGATGTCATCGCGCTCCTTGCCGGACTGATCGATCGGATAGGCATAGACGCCGCGATACAGGGTCAGCTTGCGGCGCGCCACCTTCTCGGGCGACAGCGCATAGATCGGCACGATGGTATCGGCCCGCGACAACCATTGCGCCGAAGTACCGGACTGCGTGAGTGCCGCGATCGCCTGCACCTTGAGATGGCGGGCGGTGTGGATGGCGGCCAATGCGATCGATTCGTCGATGCGATGCGTTTCCTGCGTGGTGCGCTGGTTCAGCGGCTGGCTGTAGTATTCCTTTTCCGCTTCCAGGCAGATGCGGTGCAAGGCCTGCACCGTTTCCAGCGGGTACTGCCCGACGGCGCTCTCGGCCGACAGCATGACGGCATCGGTACCGTCGAGCACGGCATTGGCCACATCGGACACTTCGGCACGCGTCGGAATCGGATTGGTGATCATGGATTCCATCATCTGCGTCGCCGTGATCACCACCTTGTTGCGTGCCCGCGCCATGCGGATCATGCGTTTCTGCAAGCCCGGCACGGCGGCGTCGCCCACCTCGACGCCGAGGTCGCCGCGCGCCACCATGATGCCGTCCGCTGCATGGATAATCTCCTCGAGCGCGGCAATGGCTTCGGCCCGCTCGATCTTGGCCACGATGCTGGCCGTACCCCCTGCTTCGCGCACCAGCTCGCGGGCAAGATGCACATCGGCGCCGCTGCGCGGAAACGAGACGGCGATGAAATCGGCTTCCAGCGCCACTGCGGTCTTGATGTCCTGCTTGTCCTTGTCAGTCAGCGCGGCTGCCGACAATCCGCCGCCCTTGCGATTGATGCCCTTGTTGTTGGACAGTACACCGCCGATCTCCACCGTGCAGCGCACTTCGCTGCCGATCACAGCGTCGACGGTCATGACGATGCGGCCGTCGTCGAGCAGCAGCACCGTGCCAGGCTCCACCTCCTGCGGCAGCGTGGCGTAATCGAGGCCGACGCGCTGCTGGTCGCCGAGTTTGCAAGCGGCATCGAGAATGAAGGAGTCGCCGGGCGCGAGGCGGATATGGCCCTCGGCGAATTTGCCGATGCGAATCTTCGGCCCTTGCAGGTCGCACAGCACGCCGACTGGCCGGCCGAGCCGGGCAGCGATGGCGCGCACCCTGTCGGCGCGGCCGATATGGTCCTGCGCCGTACCGTGGGAGAAGTTGAGCCGCACGACATCGACGCCGGCCACGATCATGCGTGCCAGCATTTCCTCGCTGCCGGAAACCGGTCCCAGCGTAGCGACGATCTTGGTTTTGCGTAGCAGGGTCAATGCCATCTCTTTCTTGAAATGCAACGGGGAGCCAGCCCGCAAGCGGACGCTCCCCGTTCATGATACGCCTGCGGCCGGCAGCGATCCGGCGCTACTCAACTTAACCGCGAGCGCGCTGCTCCAGGATGTCTACCGCCGGCAGTTTCTTGCCCTCGAGAAATTCGAGGAAAGCGCCGCCTGCGGTCGAGATATACGACACCTGGTCATAGATGTCGTACTTCTGGATGGCGGCAATGGTGTCGCCGCCGCCTGCCACGGTAAAGGCCCGGGTATTGGCAATGGCTTGGGCGATGGTCTTGGTGCCCGCGCCGAACTGGTCGAACTCGAACACGCCCACCGGACCATTCCAGACCACGGTACCGGCGCCGGCGATGATATCGGCAAGCTCCTGTGCCGCTTGCGGGCCGATATCGAAAATCATGTCATCGGCTGCGACCGCATCGGCACTTTTCTGCACCGCGGGCTCTGCCGCATCGAATTTCTTGCCGGTCACCACATCGGGGGCAATCGGCACCGCAGCGCCGCGTGATGCCATTTCGTTCATCAAGGCCTTGGCCGTAGGCACGAGATCGTCCTCGCACAGCGATTTGCCGATTTCCTTGCCGGCCGCTTTGAGAAAGGTATTGGCGATACCGCCGCCGACGACGAGTTGATCGACCTTTTCTGCCAGGCTTTCCAGCACGGTCAGCTTGGTGGAGACTTTGGAGCCACCGACAATCGCCACCATGGGCCGCGCCGGATTGTCGAGGGCGCGGGTCAGGGCGTCGAGCTCCTGTACCAGCAACATGCCGGCCGCGGCTACGGGGGCGAATTTAGCGACACCGTGGGTCGAGGCTTCGGCGCGATGTGCCGTGCCGAAAGCATCCATGACGAAGATATCGCACAGTGCGGCATACTTCTGTGCAGTTTCGTCCAGACTTTTCTTCTCGCCTTGGTTGAAACGGCAGTTTTCCAGCAGCACGAGCTCGCCAGCAGCGACTTCGAAACCTCCGTCCACCCAATCGCGGATCAGGCGCACCGGCTTGCCAAGCTTGGCCGCCATGACATCGGCCACCGGCTGCAGCGAATTTTCCTCGGAATAGACGCCTTCTTCAGGGCGTCCCAGATGCGAGGTGACCATGACGCGGGCACCGGCATCGAGTGCATGCCGGATAGTCGGCAACGACGCCGTGATGCGGGCATCGGAGGTCACTTTGCCGT
>CBILOJ010000171.1:0-4577 GCA_966238525.1 uncultured Methylophilaceae bacterium
GTGATGGTGGCATCTTCGCCGAGGCTGATGGCCGCGGTATCGGTGGCGGTCACTACCGCGCTCGCTTCGACCTCGACGCTGGTACCAGACGGCGTGGTGTCACCGGTACCGACGACGGTAGTTTGCGCGCCGCCTGCGACGCTACAGGTAATGTTGATACCGACCGTCGTGCAATCCGCAGCAGCCGTCAAAGGCATGCCTGCACTGCCAGCGCCGACGAGTGCCGCCAGCAGCGCCGGGCCGGACAGCAAGCGGCTGCGTGGACGCGTGCGTAGGGAAATGGATGTATTAACCACAAGTTCAGCCCGGCAACGCCTGGTCGCATTCGCAATCGCGCCGGAACTACAGTTTGCTATGCGCTTGTTTTTTCGAGACACTTTGATCCACCCTTCAGGTTCATAACTTGCTGGAATAAATGTTCGCCGTGCCCCGCTAAGCGAGCTTCGGCGGGGACGAACAAGGTCGATGACAATGGCTGGCGAGAACGCAGGCCGAAAGTCGACGGTGGCGCTTGCTGCTTACAGCGGCGCTCAGTCAGTCAAATGCAGGTGAAGTGCAAATCGATTTCAAGCCGCGTTGGCAAAGGACTTGCCGGGAATGGGCTATTTGGTGTGGATTTGTTGCTGATTTGCTGAGCTTGAATATCCGCGTTTCCCAGACAAATATCCAGCGAATTGACAATTGTTAACAATCTCGGTATTCAGCTGCCGCCTCTTTGCACTTACCATGCATGGCAAAGCTGCAATGGATTCATTCGAATCGTGGCCGTCTGATTGTTTGGAATTGAACAGAACTGAAAGGGGAAAGATGAGATTCGCAGCGCTGGACGATAATGCTCTGGAGCTCGAGCTGATCAAGAAGTCCATTTCCTCGATTGGCCACGAGTGCCATACCTTCACGTCAGGGGAAGCGCTGATCCGGGTCCTTAGGCGCGAGAGCTTCGATTTCCTCATTCTGGATTGGGAGCTGCCCGACGTATCAGGCGTGGATCTGGTCAAATGGGTGCGCAAATACAAGAAGGAGCCCATTCCGATATTGCTCATTACCAATCGGCGCGATGAGCGGGATGTCGTCTATGGCTTGTCGGTAGGTGCCGATGACTTCATGTCCAAGCCGGTACGCGTCGGCGAATTCATTGCCAGAATCCGCGCGCTCGTACGCAGAGCGCATCCGGCACCTCAGCATCAGGAGTACAACTGGGGGAATTATGCCTTCACGTCGGCCAATGCCTCGGTGGAATTCAACGGCCAGCTGCAGGTATTGAAACCCAAGGAATACGAGCTGGCACTGTTCCTGTTCCAGAACGCGGGCAGGCTGATCTCGCGCCAGCATCTGCTGGAGCAGATATGGGGCGATATGGCGCCGGAATTGAATTCCCGCACGCTGGATACCCATATTTCGGCCGTTCGCAATAAACTGCAACTACGGCCTGAAAATGGTTATCATTTAGTCTCCGTATACGGCTTCGGCTACCGGCTGGAAAGTACGAACAACCTCTCCAGAGAAGAAGCCGAGCCACAAAATATAAATATAAAAGCGAATGCCAGGGGCAATGAATCTGTTTAAGCACAAGCCAGACTCTTACACCCAATCCAATTACGTACCGCGAGTCAAAGCTACCGTCAAGTCGACGATTCGACCGCGCTTCCATTTCTTTCAGTGCGCCCTCGCCACTATTTTCTTGCTGCCCGCCCCGGCCATGGCCGCCGATTCATCCATCATGCATGAGGTGGTGAAAGGCGACACGCTTATTTCTCTGGCAAGCCAATATCTGGGCGACGCGGAGGCCTGGAAGACCATACGCGACGACAACGGCGTCAAGAACCCGCGCCGGCTCATTCCCGGCACTGAGCTCCTGATCCGCCTGCCGGTGCGCGACGTCGCCGTCATTTTCGCGCATGGCGATGTGGTGCTTGTATCTGGTGGCGGCATAACGCCGCATACCATCGAAATCGGCGAAAAACTGTCCGAAGGCGTCAAAATCCGGGTAGGCGGAAACAGCTATCTATCGCTGCAATTTGCCGACGGCTCTATCACGCGCGTGATGTCGGATTCGTTAGTGCAACTTGTCAAAATCAGGGAGCAAGGCAAATCTCTCAACCGGGTCATCGAACTGGAACGCGGCGCCGTGGATGTCTCGGTCACGCCGCAAAGCGAGCAGGCCAAACGCCGCAAGAAAAATGCCAATACTTTCGAAATCATGACACCGGGCGCGATCGCAGCCGTCAGAGGTACGCGCTACGACGTCACGGTTTCGGACAGGCAAGATACCACCAGCAGCGTAACGGAAGGATCGGTGGGCATCAGCTCGCGCACTTCAAAGCAGCCCTCGGATACGGTGGCCCTGTCTGCCGGCGCCGGCATTCCGATCGACGCCGGCGGCCATCTCGGCACCGTGCGTCCGCTGCTGCCCTCGCCCGATCTGACGCAATTGCATACCAATATCGGCAACCCGCTCGCCGTCGTACTGGCATGGCCGGATGTGCGCGCAGCAGCTGCATATCAAGTGCGCGTCGGCAAGGATGCCGATATGCAGCAGGTGGAGCGCAACAAAACCGTGGCGATGCCGACTGCGCAATTAATGGGTTTGGCCGATGGCAGTTATAACATCGGCATTCGGGCCATTGACGAAGACGGCATTCTGGGAGCGGAAGCGCGCCAGACATTCGAGATCAGAACGAGTCCGGCATTTCCCTTCCTCGCCCTGCCTGCCGCGGAGCAAGTGGAAGATGCAAACGTCACCTTCGACTGCACACTGGTCGTTGGCGCCAATGCCTACCGTCTGCAAGTCGCCAAGGATGCCGGTTTCGATTCGATCCTGTTCGACCAGGACGATATGCCAACTTGCCATTTCGATGCCTCCGGACTGGAAAACGGCACTTATTTCTGGCGCGTCGCCTCTATTGCAACGGATGCGACCGGCAGCAAGACTTTGGGCCCGTTCAGCAATCCCGGCACTTTCACCGTCGATGCATCGACATCATCGAGCGCAGCAGACGGCAATACCACCGTTTATTGGACCGGCGAGCCCGGGCAAGCTTATAGCGCCGAGATCAGCCGCGATGAGCATTTCTCCGACATCGTGCGCACGCAGGAAGTCACGCAGAATGCGCTGGACCTGTATGGCCTACCCGCCGGCAAATATTATATTCGCCTGCAGGCAGGAAGCGAGGGACTATCCTCGAAGTTTCACTCTGCACCGCGCATATTCGAAGTCCAGCCTGAAGAGCGGATCATCCAGCGCACCTGGGCTGATACGGTCAAATAATACCGGGCAATACGCCGCTCAAATTTTTGATGCCCGCCGCTCTCGACATGCGCTTCAGGAAGCGGCCCGTCATCGGACTGGTCGTTCTGGCTTGCCTGCTCGCTGCGGTCGCTTACCTGTCACCGCACGGCCGCTTGAGCGAGGTCAATCGACTGATCCAGGATTTCGCCATGGGTGCCGAGCACCGCCCATTACATGACGATATCGTCATCGTCGCCATCGACAACCCCAGCATCGAAGCACTCGGCAGATGGCCCTGGCGGCGCGCTTATCACGCCGAGCTACTGGACAGGATAGGCGAGGCGAAGCCAAAAGCGATAGGGATGGATATTCTGCTCAGCGAACCCGACCGCAATCATCCGCTGGATGATGCTTTGCTTGCGGCATCTCTGGCGCGCAATGGCCCTGTCATCCAACCCATGTTCATTCAGGATGCCGGCGGCGCCAAGCGCGTGATCGGCCCCGCACCGGCACTTGTCCAGAGCCAGATGAATCTCGGCCACGCTCATATCAATGTGGATGACGACGGCGTCGTGCGCAGCATCCATCGGGCTTATGAGGCCGAGGGCAGGCGGTGGTGGCAATTCGCCCTGGCCTTGGAGGCAATCGGGGCTGATGGCCCACCGGCCACTGCCGCCGAGCCCGCCGACACGGACATGATCATCCCCTACGCCGGCGCTCCCGGCTACTTTCCGCGTGTCTCCTATGTCGATGTCATACGCGGAAAAGTGGCGTCGACCGTCTTCCGCAATAAAAGCGTATTGATAGGCGTGACCGCAGAGGGCATCGCCGATAAATACGCCACGCCGGCTTTGGGAGAACAACGCCTGATGCCGGGCGTGGAAATCCTGGCTAACGTCGTCGACAGCCTGAAGCGCGGCATAGCCGTTGATGTTGCCACGCCTTATCAGAACATGCTGCTCAATCTCGGCGCCGTCATCTGCGCCGTGGCAGGCTTCATGCTGCTGCGGCCGTTCACGGCGCTGTGTTTAACCGTGCTGCTTGGCTGTGCACTGTTTGCCTCCACCTATGCTGCAGTGGGCCAGTTCGGGTTGCTGTTCAGCCCGGCGGCCGGCATATTCGGCCTGTTGGCGCTTTACCTGTTGTGGAGCTGGTATCGCCTGGATACCGCTGCCCGCTATCTCGCCGCGGAACTCGAATCGCTGCAGCAGCAAGGCATGCCGCTTTTTACCGAAACGCATGCCCCTCTTTTCAAGGACTTCCTCGATCGGCGCATCGCGGCATTGGAAGGCGCCAGCCATCAATTGAAACTGCTACACCGCTTCGTCATCGATGCCGTCGATACCAT
>CBILOJ010000172.1:0-4566 GCA_966238525.1 uncultured Methylophilaceae bacterium
GCAACAGCATAGACGACGCCCTCGACGGCATCACGCTCAACCTGCTCAAGGCCGACTCGGCCAAGACGCTGAATCTCGGCGTGGCGCGCAACGACAGCGCCATCGAAAGCTCGGTCAACGCCTTCGTCAAAGCCTATAACGACGTCAACCAGACGCTGCGCAATCTGACCAACTACGATGTCGAGAGCAAGAGCGGCGGCGCACTGGCCGGCGATGCCACGGCACGTTCGGTCGCCACCCAGATCAAGCAGAGCATGACGCGCGCCCTGACCGGTGCCGGCGATATCAGCACGCTGACGCAAATCGGCGTCAGCTTCCAGCGCGACGGTACACTGGCGCTCGACAGCGACAAACTCAAGACCGCGATCAAGGAGCATCCGCAGGATATCGCCTACCTGTTTGCCGCTGGCGGCCGCGCCACCGATCTGCAAGTCAGCCAGGTTGGCCAGAGCGACAAGACCCGTGCCGGCGTCTATGCCGTCAATGTCACGCAGCTGGCGACGCAGGGCAGCCTGCAGGGTGCGGCTGCGCCTGCGCTCGACATCGTCGCCGGCATCAACGACACGCTGGATCTCAAGATCGACGGCGCGCTGTTCAATATCAAGCTCGATGCTGCCAGCTATGCCAGCGTCGATGCAATCGCCGAGGAACTGCAGACGAAACTGTCGGCGGCAGATGCAAAAGCGCAAGTCGTCGTCAGCGGCGGCAAGCTGCAACTGGTATCAGCCAGCTACGGCAGCACTTCCACCGTGGTGGTGGAAGGCGGCAACGCCGCCGACGGCTTGTTCGGCGCCAGCCCGATTTCCGGCGCCGGTCTCAACGTCGCCGGCACCATCAATGGTGTAGCGGCGACCGGCCAGGGCCAGGTACTGACCGGCGCCGAGGGCGACGCCAGTGCCGGCCTCGAAGTCAAGATCGCGGGCGGTGCGCTCGGCGACCGCGGCACGATCAGCTATACCACCGGCTACGCCTTCCAGCTCGACCAATTGGTGGAAGGCTTGCTCGATGACGAAAACGGCCTGCTCGCCACGCGCACCGAAGGCATCAATGCCTCGATCAAGCGCCTCACCAAGCAGCAGGAAACGATGGAGGACCGGCTGGCGCTGGTGGAGCAGCGCTATCGCGCGCAATTCACCGCGCTCGACGTGCTGATCAGCAACCTGCAGCAAACCAGCAGCTACATGACACAGCAACTCGCCCAGCTTTCGGCAAATAACGGTTAAAGGGTAAGACATGTTTGGAACCAACTCCCGCGGCGTCAACGAATATGCCCGCATCAGTGTAGAAACCGGCGTGGTGGCAGCCAGCCCGCAGCGGCTCGTCGTCATGCTCTATGAAGGTGCGATTGCCGCCTGCAGCTCGGCCTTGCTGCACATGCAGAGCGGCAACGTGGCGGAAAAGGGCGCCGCGCTGTCCAAGGCCATCATGATCATCGAAAGCGGCTTGCGCGCCAGCCTCGACCAGCAGGCCGGCGGCGAAATCAGCGCCAACCTCGATGCGCTCTATGCCTACATGAGCAATCGGCTTTACATCGCCAATCTCAGGAACCAGCCGGAACCCATCAGCGAAGTCATGCAGTTGCTGGGCGACTTCAAGGCGGCCTGGGAAGCGATCGCCGCCAAGGTTTGATACCGCCGATTTTCATCAAGCTACAGAGCCAAGAGCGAACAGACATGCAGGGCCATCCCGTTGTCACCCTTTATGAAACCGTTGCCGAGACCACGGCGCAAATGCTGGTTGCCGCGCGTGCCAAGGACTGGGCGCGCGTGACCGAGCTTGAGGCGGCTTGCGCCGAATATACGCGCATGATCGTCGAACAGGCTGCCGTCAATCCGCTGGGCGAGCGCGAGCTCAAGAGAAAATTCGCCAGCATCAAGAAAATCCTGGCTCACGACCGCCAGATCCGCGAATTGTCCGAACCCTGGATGGTAAGGCTCTCCCGTATGCTGGAAGGGCAGACGCTCTAGCCGGCTTTTAGCCGCCCATCATGGTTAAACCCGTCCAGCCGGCAGTCGCCGCCCCCGCCCGTATCACCGAACTCAGGCCGCTAGCCATGCTCGGCGATCCTTTCGAGGATGCCGAGCCCTGGCTGGGAAGGTTGGCCAAAGGGCAGAGCTATCCAGCCCAGGTGCTGGCGCGGCTGGACCCGTCCACCTACAAGGTGGCGCTGGCGGGCCAGGCCTTCGTGCTGTCCTTGGAGGCCGAGCTCGAAGCCGGCCAGACCATACAACTCAAATACCTGCAGGCGCAGCCCGCGCCGACATTCTTGCTGCTCGGTGAGACCGAAGCTGCCGCTGACGAAGCCAGCCTTAGCCGCGCCGGCCAGCTCATCGGCCAGCATTTGCGCAGCGCCGGCGCCGAAGCCGAGACGCCTTACCAGGCACGGTTGACCGTCAGCCGTAACCCGGCCGATGCCGGGCAGCTGGCGGCGGAGCTCAGGCAGGCCATCAGCGGCAGCGGCTTGTTCTACGAAGCGCACCTGGCCGAATTTACGCAAGGCCGGCGACCGCTGCACGACGTGTTGCAGGAAGTGCAGACCCGCGAGCAATATTCACCCGGTAATCTGCTGGTGAAGCAGCTCGGTATTCTTGAAAACCAGCGTCTGCTGTGGCATGGCGAAATATGGCCGGGCCAGACCATGGATTGGCGCATCGACGCCGAACGGGAAAAAGGCGAGCCGCAGCACCGCGCGGATGCATCCGCCACGCCTCCGCTATCGACTACCCTGAACCTGCAGTTGCCGCGGCTCGGCCAGGTGTCGGCGCGTGTCGATTTCGCCCATGGCGGCGTACGCGTCATCTTGTCGGCGGCGCAGGCTGCGACGGCAGATACGTTGCAGCAGGCCGGTCCTACGCTGGTCCATGCGTTGGATGTGCATGCGCATCAGCCGGCGTCGTTTGCCGTGGTGCGGGAAGAGCAAAATGGTTGACGCGCGGCAGCAGGCAGTAGCACTGGCCTACGCCGAGGGCGACGCCGCGCCGCGCATCGTGGCCAAGGGCCGCGGCGCGATTGCCGAGCAGATTATTGCGCGCGCGCAGGAAAATGAGGTATTCGTGCATGAATCGCACGAGCTGGTGGCGCTGCTGATGCAGGTGGATCTGGACAGCCATATTCCACCGGCGCTGTATCAGGCCGTGGCCGAGATCCTGGCCTGGCTCTATCGCCTGGAGCGGCAGGCCGGCCAAGCCGGACCTACCGAAAGCATAGGCTAGACCTGCATGTTCATCATGTCGTGATAGGCGGCGACCAGCTTGTTGCGCACCTGGACCGTGGCCTGGAACGAGATGTTGGCCTTCTGCATGGAAATCATGACGTCGGACAGGCTGGTCCTGTCGTCGCCCATGACGAAGTTCTTGCCCAGCGTATCGGCGTTGACCTGGGCCGCATTGACCTGGTCGAGCGAGCTCTTGAGCGCCTGGGCGAAATCGAGCTTCCTCGGTGCCGCGGCGGCAGGCGCGCCCAGTGACGGGCTGGCGACAGGATCGGCTGCCGGTTTCTGCGCGGCAGCCTTGAGCTGCGCCAGCATCGCTTCGATGCGTCCGGAATCGATTGCTGCTAGTTTCATGGTTACTCCAGCTAAGCGCGTGGGTTTGACACGCTGACACCTTACCAGCCCGTTTTCATCATTAGTGCAGGAAAAGGCCGGGGAAAAGCACTTTATTCCACGGTTTGAAAATTCGCGCCGCTTCCATAATGTGATCCAAAGCAGACGAGTGCGGCTGGAAGTCGCGCTCTCCCAGATGACATGGAGGAGGATTATGGCGGCAGTTCCCGAAGCGACCCTGAATGCGGGCGGGCTTAATGCTGGTGGTCTGGGCGCGCTCAAGCCCCAGCTTGGCAACAAGCTGTTGCTGATCGCCGGTATCGCCGCCGTGGTTGCGGTCATGGTCGTGGTCTGGCTATGGAGCAAGCAGCCGGACTATCGCGTGCTGTTTTCCAATTTCGCCGACAAGGACGGCGGCGCCATCGTCGCCAGCCTGGAACAGATGAATGTGCCCTACCAGTTGTCCGATGGCGGCAGCGCCATCCTGGTGCCGGCGGCGCAAGTCCATGAAGTGCGCCTCAAGCTCGCCGCGCAGGGATTGCCCAAGGGCGGCAGCATCGGTTTCGAACTGCTGGAAAACCAGAAATTCGGCGTGTCGCAATTCGTCGAGCAGGTCAATTTCCAGCGTGCGCTCGAAGGCGAACTCGAACGCAGCATCCAGTCCATCGCCGCCGTGCAGGTGGCGCGTCTGCATCTTGCCATTCCCAAACCCAGCGTGTTCGTGCGCGATCAGCTGAAGCCGTCGGCTTCGGTGCTGCTCAACCTGCGTCCGGGCCGTAGCCTCGATGCGCAGCAGGTCAGCGCCATCGTTCACCTGGTGGCGAGCAGCATTCCCGAACTGACGCCGGCCAATGTCACCATCGTCGACCAGAACGGCAACCTGCTGACCGACGACGGCAAGAAGAAGGGCCTGGACAAGCTCGACCCCAGCCAGCTCAAGTATGTCGAAACGCTGCAGCAGAATATCGCCCGCCGCGTCGAATCCATCATCGCGCCCATTGTCGGCGCGCAGAACGTGCACG
>CBILOJ010000173.1:0-4536 GCA_966238525.1 uncultured Methylophilaceae bacterium
TGCCCGCAATCAGCTCAGCGTCCTGCAGGAGCAGCTCACGCGTGCACGATATGAGCTTTCAACACTATTGCAATTACCGCAGCTAGATCTACCTCAGGTCATTGGAGAACTTGCCCCGACAGTTCGGACCTATACGCTGGCCGAGCTATTGGCTTCCGTAGAATCGAGGCCAGCGGTCAAGGCACTATCGTTACAAGAGAGTTCAGCGCGTTCGCGTTTGGAGCTCGAGCGCAGCCAGCGGTATCCGGACCTCACTGTTAGTCTGAACAACAGCCGCGAAGCCGGTGTGGTCGGTGACGACAACATCACTTCCCTCGGCTTCTCGTTACCGATCCCATTATTTCGCCGTAATGCTGCCGGCATCGGCCAAGCCGCGACCGAGCTCGCGCACGTGGAGATTGACCGCGTCGCTTTCACACGCAATGCAAAAACCGCTATTCAGGCTGCCTGGCAGCGCAGGCAAAGCATTGAAGCGCGAGTGCAGCGCCTCAACGAGGAGGTCTCCCCCAAGCTCGAGGAAAACCTGAGACTTTCGCAACTTGCCTTCCAGAACGGTGAGATCGGCCTGCCGCAGTTACTGATCGTGCAGCGGCAGACTATCGATGCCCAGCGTGACCTGGTCGAAGCCTTACGAGATCTGAGGCTTACGCAGATTGAGCTCGAATACACAGCAGGCTGGCCCATCGGCAACAGCCCAGCTCATCAGGAATAAGGAAATTACATGTTTATCGCATTAACAGCCCGGGCTGTCTTGCTTTCAGCCTTGATCGTGTTTTCGTTTACCGGATGCGGCGCCGGAAATGATACAGATAGTTCTTCTCCTGCCGCGCCTGCTGAATCAGTGGAGCACGCAGATGAGCAAGGTGCACTGCATCTTTCAAAAGCAGAACGACAGCAGGCTGGCATTGTTGTCCAGAAAGTCGCCACCCAAGCCATCAAGGACCAGTTGGTTCTGACGGCCAACATTGTCGCCAATCAGGATAGGCTGGCCCATGTCACGCCAAGAGTAGAAGGTAAGTTGATTCAAGTCCCAGCCAAGCTGGGCGACCAGGTGAAACCCGGGCAATCACTCGCTGTGATAGACAGCATTCAAATGGGCGAGGCGCGCGCCGAGTTCCGTCGTGCACAAAGCGAACTCGACCTGGCTCAAGCGAACTTTGAAAGAAATGACCGCTTGTACAAGGAGCAGGTCGTGTCACAAAAGCAATGGCTGGAAGCAAAAGCTGCTTTTGAACGTGCGCAGTCCGCGGCAAACGCACAACGCGAACGGCTTCGCATGTATGGCGGTTTGGGTCGTGATAGTGGATCGACCTTCATCGTGACAGCGCCGTTTGCAGGCATCGTGATCGAGAAGAATGCCGTCATCGGTGAATTGGCGAGACCAGCCGACGGATTATTCACCGTGGCCGACTTATCGACGGTCTGGATCGAAGCCGATGTAATGGAGGCGGACCTGGGCAAACTCCAGATAGGGGCGCCTGCTACCGTTTCGACCGCCGCTTACCCCGATGAAACCTTCACGGGCAAGGTGAGCTATATCTCAAGTATTTTTGACCGTGATACCCGCACAGTAAAAGCGCGGATCGAGATTCCCAATCCGGCTGGCAAATTGCGTATCGGCATGTTCGCCCGTGCCTCTCTTAGCCTTGAGGGCACCAAACAAGCCATCGTTATTCCGGCAGATGCCGTTTTCCTGATGCAGGGTCAAAACACGGTTTATGTGGCAAACGGTGACGCATTTGAAGCACGACCGGTCGTGCTAGGGATGCGTTTATCAGATGGGGTTGTGGTTGCCAGTGGACTGAACGCTGGAGACCGGATTGTTGTGACTGGCGCTTATGCCCTCAAGGCGCGCCAGCTCAAATCCCAGATCAGCGATGAGCACTAGGAGAACAATCTGCTGAACTGGATTCTAGAAATATCCCTGCGTTACAAATTGCTGGTCATCATTGCCTTTATCGTCGTGGCCGGGCTGGGTATACGGGCCTGGCAGGTCGTGCCGCTCGATGCGTTTCCCGATGTAACACCGGTTCAGGTTAATGTCTATACCGAATCACCCGGGCTTGCTTCTGAAGACGTCGAAAAACTGATCACCTTCCCGGTGGAAAGCTCGCTTGCCGGCCTGGCTAGTATCGAGGCTATCCGTTCTGTTTCATTGTTTGGCTTGTCGTATGTCAGCGTTTATTTCTCGGACGATACAGACATCTATCGTGCTCGGTTCCTGGTTAATGAAAAACTTGCTGATGCTCGCGCACGGATTCCGCAAGGGTATGGAGAGCCCGCCCTAGGGCCCAACACTTCTGGTCTTGGCCAAGTGCTTTGGTACACATTGAAATCGAAAAATAACCAACTTTCCGCTACAGATTTACGGACTATTCAAGACTGGAATGTGCGCCTTGTCATGCGCACGGTGCCGGGTGTGGACGATATTACTTCCTGGGGCGGGTTCGAGAAGCAGTATCAGGTTCAGATTGATCCACAGAAGCTCGTCAAGTATGGCCTGACGTTCAACCAGGTGATCGACAGATTGATAGCCAACAATCGTCAAGTGGGCGGGCAGTTTGTCAATCTTGGGCAGGAGCAGTACCTCGTACGAGGTCTCGGCCTTGTTAAAAACACCGAGGATATTGGACGTATCCTGGTGGAGGAAGAAAACGGCACCCCGGTTTATGTCGGCGATGTAGCCAAGGTGGTTGAGGGCCCAGGCTTGCGATTTGGTGCAGTGACTGAAAACGGTCAACAAGTTGTCATGGGTATGGTGCTTGCCCGTATAGGCGAAAACGCTCAGCAGGTGGTTGAAGCTGCCAAGAAAAAACTCGAAATCGTCAGAGCAGCGTTACCTCAAGGGGTCACGCTGGAAACAGTGTACGACCGCACTACCATTATAGAGAAAGCCATCAGCATGGCGGATCGCGCCATGATTGAAGGCGCCTTGCTGGTCATCGCAGTCCTGTTTCTGATGCTCGGCGAGGTGCGCTCTGCGCTTGTGGTCGTGGTCGCGATTCCCATGGGCCGGCTGATTGCGTTCATCCTCATGGAGCGTTACGGCGTCTCCGCCAACCTCATGTCGTTAGGCGGCCTCATTATCGGGCTGGGCATGACCATCGATGGTCCGCTGGTTCTGGTAGAAAACTGCTTCCGGCGATTGGCGCATACTGCCGGCCAGGTGGTAGACCGTACGCAGGTCGTACTTGATGCCTCGCGCGAAGTCATCAATCCAATCGCATTCGGCGTGCTAATCATTATTGCAGTGTTCCTGCCCCTCTTTTCATTGACCGGCCTCGAAGGCAAGTTATTCAAGCCGCTCGCCATCAATATGACCTTTGCCATGATCGGGTCAATGATTCTGACCTTGACCTTAATTCCGGTCTTGGCGGCTCTTGCCTTGAAACCCAAGGAAGATCGCGATCCCTGGCTCATTAGGTTTCTGAAGCCCCGCTATGCTGCATTACTGAACTGGAGCCTGAGGCACAAAGCGGTCATCGTCAGCGCTACCTTGGCTGCTTTCATCGGAGCACTCGCGCTGTTTCCGTTCCTCGGTAAAGAATTCATGCCCAACCTGCAGGAGCAGGACATCATGTTCAGGGTAACCAGTATTCCGTCTACATCGCTCGATCAATCCATCAAAGTATCCGAGCGTGTTGCGGCAAGCCTGAAAGCAGCGCCTGAAGTCAGGAGCAGTCTTGCCATGATAGGCCGAGCGGAAAAAGGCGAGACGGCCGATGTGAATTACATGGAAATCCTTGTGCACCTGAAGCCGGCCGAGGATTGGCCGCAAAATATGAGTTACCCGGAGCTTGCCAAGAAATTGCAGCACAAGCTTGAGCAGGACGTGCCGGAAGCCGTGATTGGGGCTACCCAGCCTATTCAAATGCGAGTCGAGGAACTTATTTCGGGTGTCAGGGCAACCCTGTCCGCCAAAGTTTATGGGGAAGACTTGGCGACCCTGGACAGGTTGGCTAACGAAATCCAGACCGTCATATCAAAGGTGAAAGGCGTCACCGACCTGGCGCTTGAAGCCAATATAGGTAAGCCGCAGCTCATCATCAGTGTTGATCGTGACGCGATCGCCCGCTATGCCATCAATGCAGAAGAAGTCATGCAGGTGGTTCAAGCCGGTATTGGCGGCAAACCCGTCTCGACATTGATTGATGGCGTGAAGCGCTTCGATATCCTGGTAAGGCTCGCGCCTGAATATCGAGACGATATCAAGAGCATTGCCGATATTCCAATCAGAACCGCTCAAGGTGCCTTAGTGCCGCTGGCCCAAATCGCCGACATTCGTACTGAGGAGGGCTATTCCTTCGTACGGCGTGAACAATTGCAGCGTTATGCCGTGGTTCAGATGGATGTGCAGGGCCGGGATATTGACGGTTTCGTGCAGGAAGCCCAGGCAGCGATAGCTAGCCAAGTTGAGTTGCCTGCAGGCTATTGGGTTGAGTGGGGTGGTGCTTTCGAAAATCAGCAGCGTGCACTGACCAAGCTCGCATTGATTGTGCCGCTCACCATCGGCCTGATCTTTGTGTTGCTCTACAC
>CBILOJ010000174.1:0-4463 GCA_966238525.1 uncultured Methylophilaceae bacterium
CCTTGTGCGTCATGATGCTGCCGAGCACGCCCTGCAGCGCCGGCACGTCGATACCCGCAGGCGCGAGCAGGGTAGAGCTGGCGGTGTCGAAATGCGAACCGGCTTCAGGGCTGGAACTGCTGGGAATAGTGACAGGTTTCATGGCTTGATGTTTCGCGTGTAGATACAGCTTAAATGATAGCAGGCTGGCGAATTGCAAGTCCTAAGGAAATTATGCAATCTGGCCTAATGGCGAGGGAGCGGAGTGACAGTGAAGTAGGGCGGATAAGCGCAGCGTTATCCGTCAATAGGCTTCAATTTTATGTGGCGGATGACGCTGCATTTTATGGGGCGGAGCTTATCCGCCCTACGCATGCTGGCGCTCAGCAGTCGTGGATGGTGCGGTGCTGCAGCGCCGGCAGGCTGTTGCGCAGGCTGGTCTGGTAGCCGGTGTTGATCGAGGCTACTACCACGCCTGAGCCGCGCGGCAGGCGATCCAGCACCACGCCCCATGGATCGACGATCATGCTGTTGCCGTGCGTCTCGCGGCCCGAGGCATGGTAGCCGCCTTGTGCCGGAGCCAGCACGTAGCTCAGGTTTTCGATGGCACGGGCGCGCACCAGGCTTTCCCAATGCGCCTTGCCCGTGGTTTCGGTAAAGGCGGACGGAATGACGATGATGTCGACATTGCCCATGGCGCGGTAGAGCTCGGGGAAGCGCAAGTCGTAGCAGATCGACAAACCGATTTTGCCGAACGGCGTCTCGACCACGACTACCTGGTCGCCGGGCTCTATCGTGGTTTCCTCGTGGTAATTCTCGTTATTGAGGTTGAGGCCGAACAGGTGAATCTTGTCGTAACGCGCCACCTGCTTGCCCTTGTCGTCGTAGACGAGGCAGGCGTTGCGTACCTTGTTCGGTACCCCGCATTCGAGCGGCACCGAGCCGCCGATGATCCAGACCTGATGTTTCTTGGCGGTCTTGGCCAGGAAGCGCTGGATTGGGCCGCTGCCTTCCTTTTCGCGCACGGCGATCTTGTCGGTGTCCTTCAGGCCCATGATGGCGAAATATTCGGGCAGCGCAATGAGTTTGGCGCCCTGGCTCACGGCAATCTCGATCAGGCGCTCGGCTTCCGACAGGTTGGCCGAGACATTGGGGCCGGAAGCCATCTGGATACCGGCGATGCGTAATGTGCCTGGAGTCGCGGGCTTGAGTGGTTCGGGATTTTTGGTGCGGGAATTGATGGGCATGACAGTAAGGTCCAGCTTGTTTTCTTATGAGCTTATATTAACTTATTTATTGATGTCGTTAGACAGCGGCGAAGGCCCCGGCGGGGCGGCGGCGTCCTTGTTGATCACCGGTTCGTCCCAGCTGCCCGTGATCTCGTATTCGCTGGCAGCAATCTTGTTGAGCGGATCCTTGAGCAGCTTCTGCGTGATATAGGCGGCGGCGCCGACCACCGGTCCGCCGGCCAGGGCCGCCAGCGACAGGCTGTCGCTGATGTAGGGCGTCACCTTGACGAACAGGTGTTGCGTTTCCTTGGCGAGATCGGTCTGCCCCTTGATCTGCACCAGTGCCGCCGGTCCTTCCATGCTGAAGTCGTCGCTGTGCATGACGCCGTCCTCGATCTGCACCGTGGCGCTGATGCTGTCGAAAATGAAGCCGCGGCTGAATACGTCACGGAAGTCGAAGGTCAGGCGCCGCGGCAGGTTTTGCAGCGACAGCACGCTGAATAGTCGGCCGACACCGGGCTTGATCTGCAGGATCTGGCCGTCGTGCGCTTCGAGCTTGAGATTGCCGGCGAGACCGGGGATTTCAAAATTCTGCGGGCTGCCCAGCCATTTGAGCTGGCCGCTGAGCTTGGCCTTGCCGGCCTTGATCATGTCGGGATAGCCGAAGCGCTCGAGCGTCTTGCCGATGTCTTCAATGTCCCAGGTCAGGTTCAGGCGCGTGTTGGGCCGGTGTTTCCAGTTGCGCCATTCGCCGTCGCCGCTCAGCACGCTGTCGGGGTTGGCGATGCGCAGTTTCTCGATATGCCAGTTGCCGCGCTGCTCGCTGGCTTGCACCTCAAGGCGGCCGAGCTTCTTCTGGCCGAGCTCGAAATTCTCGGCCACGATGTCGAGCGCGGGGTAGCGCTGCGTTTCCTGCGCCGGTTCGTTCTGTTCCTCAGGGACAACATCGCTGGTTGCCGCCTTGGGCACAATCAGGTTCTGCAGCTTGGCGACGATCTTGCCGTTGCCCTGGCTCAGCCATTGGCCGCTGCCGGTAATTTCGCGGCTTTGCACGTCGAGGCGCCAGTTCTGGTTTTCCGCATGGGCCTGCAGCTTGAGGTCGTGGATACGACGGCCGAAGGCATCGAGCTCCGCCACGTCGAGGTCGACACGCTGTATCGGCATGGGCGTGGACTGGCTGCTGCTAGCTGTGCCATCGGCATTCGATGGCGATGGCAACAGCTTGCGCCATTCGTCGAGGTCGAGGCGCGCGAGTTTGCCGCGCAGGCCGATGCCGGCCTGGTCGGGAATGCGTGGCGTAACGTTGAGGCCGATTTCACCGCGATCCGGCTGCAGGCTGCCGTTGCGTTCCGTGCGCAGCAAGCGGGCGGCGAGGGCGTCACCGAGGCTGACCTGGATGATGTCCTGCGTCGCCGACTGCTGTTTTCGCTCGACCAGCAGTGGCCGCGGCTCGGCTGCGGTCTTGCCCAATGGCGCCGGCAGGTTGATGGCGAGACCTTCCAGCGTGGAACGTACGGCGATATCGGTGCGCTGGTTCTCGATGTGAACGGCCCCGGTCCAGTCGGCGCTGCCGCTCAGGTTGCCGGCGAGATCGGCGCCGAGTACCTGCTGCAGGCCCTGATCCGTCACGCGGCCCTGTGCGCCGATACGGATGACGCCCTCCTTGCTGGCAAGGCCGAATTGCATTGGGCCGCCATAGAGCACAGCGTTGACCTTCTGCGCGCGCAAGCCCGCTTCGGTGAATTCAAGCTTGCCGTTGATGCCGGTCAATTCGGGCAGGCCGGGTCCGGCCATGCTGCCGTCGACCACCGTGTAGTCGCCCTTGACCTTGGTGTCGGCCACGCGCTTGATCGGCAGCGCGAGTTCCAGGTACAGCTTGCCGTCGCCCGTGGCCTGCAGCGTTTGCGTGAAGGTGCCAGCCTTGTCTCGCAATGGTGTGTGGTTGAGATAATCGAGCCCGGTGCCGACCGTGCCCTGGGCATCGCCGACCACTTCCAGCAGCGGATCGGCAACGTGGAGTGCGGGGATGCTGACCTTGGCCGCCGTGATGCGGTTGCCTTGCGTGTAGCCTTCGCGCGCGGTGATTTCCATACGCTGGCTCTGGAAGAGCAGATCGACGTCGAGCTTTTCCAGTTGTGGCCAGTCGTCACTGAACACCAGCGTGCCATCGCGCACGCGGGCAGTAACCTTGAACAAACCCTGCTTGTCGTCGGCGAACGGGAAGTCTGCGAGCCGGCCCCTGACCTGCACGTGCACGTTTTCGCTGTGGCCGGTGCGGATGGCGTTGTCCAGCCAATGCAGCGTATGTTCACCCAGTATCAGCGGGTAGTAGGTAGGTGCGAACTTGGCATCGGCACGGTCGAGGTCGCCCTTGAGGTCGAGGAAACCGCCCTTAATGCCGTCGTGCAGGTAGCGGCCGCTGATGGTGCCGGCAAGATGGGTGTTGGCGAGCGACAGCCCGTTGGTGTTGATGGCCATGGCGTCGCCTTCCTTGTGCCAGCGCACGCTGCCGTCGAGCGTGTCGAGCGGAATCGGCCCGCGCATGACCTGTTCGAAATCGAGCACAGCTTCGCGCGTGTCGAGCGTGACGCTGCCGCCGTCTTCGTCAGCCTTGATGCTGCCGGCGAGATTGCTGAAACCCGGCAGATGCTGGTATGGCTGCATGCCGAGGCCGCTGAAGCCGCTGCTGATGCTGTATGCGGACAATGCGTTGCCGTCGCCGGTCCAGCTCAGTTCGAGCTGCTTGAGTTGGCCGGCAGGCGAGATGGCTTTGAGCGGCTGCAGGATTTTCTCCGGCAGGCGCGCATAAGGAGCGAGCGCCGTCAGCGATTGCAGGCGGACGGCATCGAGCGCGAGTTCGCCTTCGGTATGTTGTTTGCCGTCAATCGTCCGCCGGTTCAGGCTGCCGTTGCCGTCCTGCATATCGAGTCCGTCGGCGGTCACCAGTTTGATGTGTTTCGCCTGCAGCTTCTGGCCGTCGGCCAGCCGGTTCCAGTCCAGGCGACCGGACAGGGTCTTGAGCTCGACGGTTGGATCGTGAGGACCCGGCCGCGCCACGACATTGCTCAGTAGCACGTCGGCCGTGAGCTGTTGCGGTTTGCCGCCGGCGAAATCGAACCAGAGCTGGGCTGCACCGAACCCTTCGCGCAGATCGAACGGATAATCGACCCAGTTGCGCCAGGCCGCGACATCAGTGCCTTCGAGCCGGGCGTAGAGCGTGCCCTGCCATTTTTGCCATTGACCGGCGTCCTTGCC
>CBILOJ010000175.1:0-4462 GCA_966238525.1 uncultured Methylophilaceae bacterium
GCCTCGTGGCCGCGCCGGTTCTTGTATTCGTCCAGAACCGGTTCGAAAGCTTGGGAAAATGCACCCTCGGCCAACAGGCGGCGCAGCAGGTTGGGAATTTTGAAAGCGACGAAAAACGCGTCGGTGTAGATGCCGGCGCCGAAGACGCGGGCGATCAATGTATCGCGCACGAAACCGAGCACGCGCGAGATGAACGTCATGCTGCCGACCGCAGCCAGGGCCTTCAGCAGATTCATTGCTTATGCGTCATGGAAAGCGTCAAGGGAACCAGGGTAAAATTGGCGTACGGGATTTTAGCATGCCGCGGCCGCGCGCTCGCCGCATGCCTTGCAATCGTGGATAAAAAACGCTAACATTGCGGGCTTCGAATTTTGTAACTCATATAATTTTTTAGGATTATCCATGGCTAATAGCGCACAAGCGAGAAAACGTGCCCGTCAGGCAATCAAGCAACGCGCACATAACGCGAGCCTGCGCTCGACGCTGCGCACCGCGATCAAGAAGATCGCCAAGGCTGTCGAAGCCGGCGACAAGGCAGCCGCCCAAGCTGCTTTCAACGAAAATGTGAGCGTCATCGACCGCATCGCTGACAAAAATATCATTCACAAGAACAAGGCCGCTCGCCACAAGAGCCGCCTCAGTGCTTCGATCAAGGCGATGGCTCAAGCCTAATCAACGCCTGCGCTTATTGCGCAAATCAAAAAGCCGAACATCGTTCGGCTTTTTTCTTGCCTGCCGCCGGCGTCAGCCGCCGATACCCAGTTCGGTACGGCCCTGCATGGCCAGTGCCGCCACCGTTTCCACGTCCCGGCCCAATACCGTGAAATGGCCCATCTTGCGGCCCTTGCGCGCCTCGCGCTTGCCGTAAAGATGCAGCTTGAGCTCGCTGTGGGCGAGGATTTTCTCCCAGGCCGGATCGCCGTTCTGCCAGACGTCGCCAAGGATGTTCACCATGGCGGCATAGCTGTGCATGCGCGGGTCGCCGAGCGGCAAACCGGTCAAGGCGCGCACCTGCTGCTCGAACTGGCTGGTGGTGCAGGCATCGATAGTGTAATGGCCGGAATTGTGCGGGCGCGGTGCGATCTCGTTGACGAGCAGATGACCGTCGCTGACGAAGAACTCGACGGCGAGGACGCCAACATATTCCAGCCTTTGCGCAATGTGCATCGCCATCTGGTGCGCGGCATCATGCAATGCCGCTGGCGCACGCGCCGGTACGATGCTGATATCGAGGATGCCATTCAGATGGCTGTTCTCCGCAGTCGGGAATGCTGAAAGATTACCGTCGGCATCACGCGCCAATATCACGGAAACCTCGTAGTCCAGCGTCAGCATTTTTTCCAGCACACAGGGTTCGGTGCCGAATGCCGCCAGTGCGGCCTTCGCTTCTGCCGCATTGGCGACACGTGCCTGCCCCTTGCCGTCGTAGCCGAAGCGCGCGACCTTGAGGATGGCTGGATACACGTCAGCATCGTCACCCGGAAGGTCCGCTGCCGAGGCGATCACGGCATATGGCGCCACCGGCAAACCGATTTCGCTGATGAAATCCTTTTCCTTGATGCGATTCTGCGCGATGGCGACTGCATGCGCGCTGGGCCGCACAGTGCAGTGCTGCGCCAGGTATTCCATGGTCGCCGCCGGCACATTCTCGAATTCGGTCGTGATCGCGCGGCAGGTGTTGGCCAGCGTTTCCAGCGCGGCCGGGTCGTCATAGGCAGCGCACAGGTGAACGTCGGCAATACTGCCGGCCGGACTGTGCTGATCGGGGTCGAGCACAGTGACGCGGTAGCCCAGTTCATGGGCGGCGATGACGAAGAAACGGCCAAGCTGGCCGCCGCCCAGCATGCCCAACATATCGGGGGGTAATATCGTACTCAAGAATTGCTCCGAAAAATCAGGGTTGATCGGCCAGCTGCATTGCCAGCACCTTGTCCGTCTGCTTCGCGCGGAAAGCCTGCAGCTTGGCCGCCAGCGCAGCATCGGTCACGGCCAGGATGGAAGCCGCAAAAATGCCCGCATTGGCGGCACCCGCCTCGCCAATGGCGAATGTGGCAACCGGCACGCCTTTCGGCATCTGCACAATGGAAAGCAGCGAATCCTGGCCCTGCAGATGGCGCGAAGGCACGGGCACGCCCAGCACCGGCAGCGTAGTCTTGGCCGCCACCATGCCCGGCAAGTGAGCCGCGCCGCCGGCCCCAGCGATGATCACCTTGTAGCCTTGTGCTTCGGCCGCGGCGGCAAATTCAAACATGAGGTCGGGCGTGCGATGAGCCGAAACCACGCGCGCTTCGTATGCCACGCCGAGATCGGCCAGCATCTGCGCCGCCGCCTTCATCACCGGCCAATCGCTGTCCGAACCCATGATAATGGCGACCGCCGCTTTCTGTTTGTGCGCCGTGTTGTCAGACATCTATTTTCTCCCTCAAAAGCTTGGAACCGGTATCGGTTACAGCAGGACCAGGTTGTCGCGATGGATCAGCTCCGATGCGTCCACATAACCCAGAATACGCTCGATTTCGCTGCTGGGCTTACGCAAGATGCGCATCGTTTCCGCCGCACTGTAATTAACGAGTCCGCGCGCGATCTCGTTTCTGTCGGCGTCGAGGCAAGCCACCACTTCCCCGCGCTCAAAGCTGCCTTCGACCGCAGTGACGCCGATCGGCAGCAGGCTTTTGCCGTCCTGGCGTAGCGCCTTCACAGCGCCGGCGTCGAGCAGTACGCGGCCGCCAAGCCGCAAATGATCGGCCAGCCATTGTTTCCTGGCCCAGGTCTTGATCTGTTGTGCATGCAAATGCGTGCCGATCGCTTCGCCTGCGGCCAGCCGCACCAGCACGTCAGGTTCGCGGCCGGAAGCGATAATGGTATGCGCGCCGCTGCGCGCTGCGCGTTTGGCTGCCAGCACCTTGGTCAGCATGCCGCCGCTGCCGATGGCACTGCCGGCACCGCCGGCCATTTTTTCGAGCTCGGCATCGCCGGCTTGCGCCGTGCCGATGAACACAGCATCGGCGTGCTTGCGCGGATCGGCGGAATACAGCCCGGGCTGATCAGTCAGGATCACCAAGGCGTCGGCCTCGATCAGGTTGGCGACCAACGAGCCCAGGGTGTCATTGTCGCCAAAGCGGATCTCGTCGGTGACGACCGTATCGTTCTCATTGATGATGGGGATGACCCCCATGTCGAGCAGGGTACGCAAAGTGCTGCGCGCATTGAGGTAGCGCTTGCGGTCGGCCAGGTCATCATGCGTGAGCAGCACCTGCGCCGTATGCAGGCCATACTGGCTGAAGCAGGACTCATACATTTGCACCAGTCCCATCTGGCCGACTGCCGCTGCAGCCTGCAGCTCGTTGACGGCGGTCGGCCGCTTTTTCCAGCCCAGCCGCTGCATGCCTTCGGCCACGGCGCCGCTGGAAACCAGCACGACTTGACGTCCCTGGCGCACCAGACCGGCCATTTGTGCAGCCCAGGCGGCAATTGCCGCCCGGTCCAGCCCCCGGCCGTTGTCGGTCACCAGGCTGGAGCCGACCTTGACTACCAGACAGCGCGCAGCGCTGAGCAACGATGTCATTGCACAACGTCTCCGGCGTCAGCCTCGTCGCTACGAGTCGATTCCAAATGATCCATGATGGCGTAAGTCAATTCCTTGCAGCCCGCGCCGTTGATGGCGGAAATGGCGAAACAGCGCCCTTCCCAGCCCAGCTCGCGCACGAAATGTTCAGTCCGCGCCGTCGCATCTTCCAGCATGTCGATCTTGTTGAGAACGAGCCAGCGCGGTTTATTATAAAGCGACTCGTCGTATTTCCTGAGTTCTTCGACAATGGCGCGCGCCTCCTGCACCGGATCGACGTTGTCGTCGAAAGGCGCGAGGTCGACCAGGTGCAGCAACAACCGCGTGCGCGCCAGATGGCGCAAGAACTGATGGCCCAGGCCGGCGCCTTCGGCCGCGCCCTCGATCAACCCCGGGATATCGGCAATGACGAAGCTGCGGTTGGCATCGACGCGCACCACCCCCAGATTGGGGTGCAGCGTGGTGAACGGGTAATCGGCAACCTTGGGCTTGGCGGCGGAGACGGAGCGGATGAATGTGGACTTGCCCGCATTCGGCATGCCGAGCAGACCGACATCGGCCAGCACCTTGAGCTCGAGGTAGAGCTCGAACTCTTCGCCGGGCTCGCCCTTGGTGCACTGGCGTGGCGCGCGGTTGATACTGGACTTGAAGTGCACGTTGCCGAGACCGCCGTTGCCGCCCTTGGCCAGTATCACGCGCTGTCCGTGTTCGGCCAGGTCAACCAGCAGCTGGCCAGTTGCCTTGTCGCTGATGGTAGTGCCTACCGGCACGCGCAATATCATGTCCTCGCCCTTGGCACCGTAGCATTCGGCGCTACGGCCGTTCTCGCCGCGCTGGGAACGGAATACGCGCGTGTAGCGATAATCGATCAGGGTATTGATATTGCGGTCGGCTTCG
>CBILOJ010000176.1:0-4455 GCA_966238525.1 uncultured Methylophilaceae bacterium
CACCGGTTACGCCGCCGAGCAGGTCGGTCACAGGAGCCAGCAGGCCAACGGTGTCGCCGCCAGTTACGCCGCCAACGACGTCAGTCACCGGAGTCAGCAGGCCACCTAAGGGGTTTACGCCGTCGGCGCTGCCCGTGGTCAATGGCAGCAGGCCGTCAGGACCAATTACCGGGTCGAGTGCGGCTTGTTGACCGTCGCCAGCCGGCGTCGTGAGCGGCAGCAGGCCGCCTTGACCAACAACTGGGTCAAGCAGCAGGCTGGTGGCGCCACCAACGGTGCCTACAATAGGATCAGTGGCTTGCAGTACCGGATCCAGCGCACCGTCAAGCGTGTTGAGTACCGGCGTCGTAATTCCGGCTACGGTATCAACTACGGGATTCAATACAGGGCCGGCGGTTTGCAGCACAGGATCCAGCGTATCGACAACGGTGGTCAATACTGGTGTCGTAATTCCCGCTACGGTGTCAACCACAGGTTCCAATACAGGGGTCACGTTTTGCAGCAGCGGATCCAGCGTATTGTCGAGGGTATTGATGACCGGCGTGGTGATTGGCTCAAGAATGCCAACAACCGGGGTCAGGACCGGGTCCAGGGTGTCGCCGACCGTCGATACGACAGGGGCCAGTGGATCAACAACGGGGTCAAGCAAACCGTTGGTGGTATCTGAAACATCATCGAGCAGATCTTCCAGCGTGTTGTTTTGGGCGCCAGGGCCCGGATTACAGTTTTGAGTGCAGGGAGGTGGATTGCTGTTATCGCCACCGCCGTTACTGGCCGTAGGACGTACATTCCTGTCATTGCTACAGCCGACGACGAATACCGAGCACATCATTACCGCGCTCAGTGCCTTAATTAGTTGCTTATTGCTTTTCATGATATGGAGCCCCCATGTGCAGTTGAAAGTTGCTTCTCGGCGTTACCGCTTGATTGCCAGCAGACGGATATCATTTTTATCATTTTTAATTTAATTGTCAAATGAATTTGTAAAAAAAAGTAAAAATAGAAAATCGGTGTGTCATTTATGCAAAAGTGAACATACGAGGAGGCTTTTTCAAAGCCCATACGATTGTTTGAAGCCCTGAAAGGAACGCATCCGGCCTGGCATGCAGGCTTGCTTGAAAAATTTAATTCAGATTGAAATGCAACAGCATGCCGCACCCCTTTCAGCGTGAATGCTGTGGGGTGGAGTTGCGGCGTGAGAGGGAAATTTCCCGATTAGCCGGAATCGGGAGATGTTAAGACGCTGAGCGTGTGGAGTAGTGTTAGGTGATGAGTTTGGGCATCCACAACCTGACTTGTGTGCCCTTGCCGAACTGCGAATCGACTTCGACTGAACCCAGATGCATTTCCATGATTTCCTTCACCAGGCACATGCCGAGGCCGGTACCTGGCACCTTGCCTGAGGTGTCGGCGCGGTAGAAGCGTTCGAACAGTCGCGACAACTGCTGCTTGGTCATGCCTATGCCTTGATCGGAAATGACCACGCCCACGTAGGGCTGGTTGTTGGATTCCTTTTCCTCGACCTCGAGTCGAATGACGCTGCCGGCGGCAGAGTATTTGTGCGCATTGGAAAGCACGTTGACCAGCGCCTGGATGATTTTGTCGAAATCCACCGCCACGGTAGGCATGTGCTCGGGCTCGCGGTATTCGATCTGCTGGCCGTCGGCATTGACGGTGAATTCCTGCAGCGCCGTGTTGATGACCTTGCTCAGCAGATGCGGCTCGATGTCGAAGGAGATGCCTTCGCGCGCCTCGATCTTGGCCAGATCGAGCAGGTCGTTGATCATATTGGTCAGTCGCGTCGACTGGCGATAAATGGTATCCAGCATTTCCTTTTGCTGTTCGACCGAAAACTGGCGCTTGAGCAGCAGTTCGGTAAAGCCGTGAATGCTGGCCATGGGCGTGCGCAGTTCGTGCGCCGCCATCGACAGGAACTCGCCTTTCATGCGGTGCAGCTCGGCTTCCTGCGTGATGTCGCGGAAATAATGGATGGTGCCCAGGTATTTGTTTTCGGCGTCGTAGGCGTTGCGCGTCGTTTTCTTGATGACGGTGAATTTCGGATAGATGAGCTTGATCACCATACCGTCATGGTTGGGCCGCGTGACAACGCTTTCGTGCTCCAGGCACAGCGAGCTGATCAGCTTTTCGAACTCGCTGAGCGTGATGTCGTCGAGCTGTTCATAGGTCAGTCCGGTCATTTTCAGGAAAGAGACGTTGACGTAGCTCTTGACGCCGTATTCGTTGAAGGCGACGAAGCCGTCCGGACTCAGCTCGAAGATGCTTTTGAGCTCGCTGGTCAGGCGATTGGTGCGTTCTACCGCGGCTTTCTGCTTGGTGATGTCCTGCGCGATCGCAATGTAATTGGTCAGCGTGCCTGTTTTGTCGAGCCAGGGCTGCACATCGATTGTGATGGAATAAAATTCTCCCGCTTTCGTTCTGCTGGTGATATCGCCATGAAAACTGCCGTTACCCTCGTTGCGATTGAATGGCGTTGCATCGGGCTCGGTCATGCTTGCCTGCAGCAGATCCTCCAGGGTTTGCCCATGCATGTCTTCCTGCGTATAGCCGGTAAGCGCCATGAAGGCATCATTCACCCAGGTAATGTCGCCTTTGGCGTTAGCCACGATAATGAGGATGGAAGATTTGGAAATCAGCTCGGCTAGCAATCTGGCGTCCGCAACTTTCTCGGGTAGCAGTGTCTTGGATTTGCTCGTTCTTAGCGGCTGGGATGGCATGGTCTATCGGCCCGAATTGTTGATCAGCGCTTCAATGGCCGGCTCGAGTTCCGAGAATGCGACCGGTTTGTAGAAGACTTTGATGTCCTTGGGAAAGCCCCCCATGTCGGCGATATGGGTGGCATTGAGTGCCGTCAGAATGAAAATTTGCAGCTGGCTGAATTGCTTGGATTTCTTCAAGTGCCGGATCATGTCAAAGCCGTTCATGCTCGGCATGTTGAGGTCGGTGATAAGCAGATCGGGCATTTCGCTGCCGAGGCTGATCAGGCCTTCGAAACCGTTGCTTGCGGTTTCGATGCGTACCTGGTGCTTCCAGCTTGAAAAGAAATAGTAGAGTAGGTTGCGGATGGCGTCATCGTCTTCAACCAGCAGAATATGAAACAGTTTTTTATCGTCGACCGGCGCAGGCGTCTGCGGCGTAATCGATTGCTGACGGCCTGCCATGACTTCATTGATCGAGCTCAAGGTAACCCTGCGGTGGCCGCCCGCGGTTTTCCAGGCCTTGAGCACGCCGGATTCAACCCACAGCTGCACTGTGCGGAGGGATACGCCCAGGATTTTTGCTGCTTCGCGGGTGGAGACAACCTTGTCTGTGACTTCTGTCATATAGGGTGCGGGAAGCAGCTCAATGAAAAAACCGCTTTGCCCGGCCAGATGTAATAAAATCGATTATAGCGTGAGATTTTTTTGATTTAGTAGTTAAATAACCAACAAAAATAAAATGAAAAATATGGAAAAAGTGATAAGATTTGTTAGAATGATGTTGCAGCCAAGGGGCGTGGCATTTTTACGGGAAGAACTAAAGTGTCGAAGTATAAAATATTGATCATAGAAGACCAGCAAGACGTCAGAAAGCTGATCCGCTTTACGCTGGATTTCGAGGAGTATGAACTCCACGAAGCGCCAGATGCCGACCTCGGACACAAGATTATCCAGGACATCAAGCCCGACCTCATCGTGCTTGACGTCATGATGCCAGGCGACATGGACGGATACGGTCTGTGCGACAACCTGAAATCCACCCCTGAATACGAATCCATCCCCGTTATCATGCTGACCGCACGCGGCCAGCTTTCCGACCGTGAAGCCGGCTTGCGCGCCGGTGCCGATGTTTACATGGTCAAGCCCTTCAGCCCGATCAAGCTGGTCGACGTCGTGGATCATCTGCTCAAGAGCGCGAAAACCGCTACCGCTCCTGAAGCTTGATGTCCCGGCTCACAGAGCCGATCTCGCATCCCGGTTTTACCTTCATCATGCTCGGCGTTGGGTCGAGCACAGCATGACCATCCAAATTCGAAGATAATGGCCGCAGTATGGCATTCAATGATTTCAATGCAGGCCCTGCATTCCATTCCTGCGCGCCCGCCGCATGGCTCGAAGAAGCACGCTGGCTTGGTGCTTTGTGCTTCGGCGGCGCGCCGCTAGCGGCAGTACCGGCCGGCGTCTCCATTGCCATGCCTGTGCTGGCAGGCGACGAAACCTGTGAAAGCTGGCTTGGTCACGACGCCATCACCACCGGCAACCAAGGCAATCTGCATTACCGCCATGACGGGGAATGGCTGTTCGGCACGATTACGCTCGATGAATCAAGCTGTGCAGTTGCAGGCTCTGCAACACCGCTGCAATGCGCCGCCGAATCGGCCTACCAGCAAATCTTCGCTGTACAGGATGCGCTGGATTACCCCTGCACCCATCGCTTCTGGAACTACATGGCCGGCAT
>CBILOJ010000177.1:0-4423 GCA_966238525.1 uncultured Methylophilaceae bacterium
CCGTTGCTGTCCTGCAGCAGCGCGATGGCGAGATCGAGCGGCAGGCTGACGGCGTCCGGGCTCTCTACGCGGTCGCCGAGCTTGAGTCTGGTGATGACGAACTTGTTCTCGCCGGCGAGCTTGCGCTCCTTGATCTTGTATTCGAGGTCGACCGACAGCTTGCCGGAATCGATCTGGCGCCCGGCGAACTTGCCCGAGTAGGGCGTGAGGCGGTTCATTTCCAGATTGCGGAAGACGAGCTTGAGATCGGTGTATTCGGTGGCCTGGAACGGCTGTACCGAACCGCGTATACGTGCCGAACCATATTCATCGACCTTGCCGTCCAGCTCGACCTGGGCGGTAGTGGCAGGATCGGTGGACAGGCCATTGATGACGCCGGACAGCGTATTCATATGCGTGCCGAATTGCGGCGTCAGCGAAAGATCGGCGAATTCGAGGTCGCCGTCGGCGATGCTGACGCGTTCGACCGCCACCGGGAACCCCGGCTCGTCGTTTTTGGCAGCGGACCGCGCAGGCGTCGCGCTGGCGTTTGCAGCGGGCGCAGATGATGGCTGACGCAGAATGCGGCTGACATTAAGCGTGCGATCCTCATAGATGATGAATTTGCCGACGGGCTCGACGATACGCAGTTCATTCAAGTGGAGCTTGTTAGGGGCGATGTCGAGCTTCAGCGAGTTGCTCGAAACCGAGCGCCAGCCCAGGAACAGCACATCGCCCGGTTCTTCGTTGATGGCCAGGTTGTCGATATTGAAGCCACCCGTGAATTTGCCGCTGAAGTCCTGCTTCGCCGCCAGGGCCAGTTTGCCGTGCAGGCTGGCCTGGCCTTTGTCGAGCTTGAGCAGGGCGACCTGGTTGACATAGGGCGAGAACGGCCGCAGCGCCAGCGTGCTCAGCTTGATCTGCAGATCGCTTTTGAATGGCGCCAGCGCCATCTTGCCGCTGGCTTCGAAGCGTCCGCCTTGCTTGAGCTGGAAAGCAGCCTTGACCGGCAGCGGCCTGGACAAGTCCAGCGAACCGTCGCGCAGGCTGATTTGGGCATTCTGCACGTCGAGCGCGACCGGCATGGGTGTGCTCTTGTCGACGAAATGCACGCTGCTTTTGTCCAGTGACAGCTCGCCGAGCGCGACCTTCCAGGCGGAAGGGGCCGGCGATTGCGGCGTGGTTTGCTTGGCTGCAGCGGCGGTCGCGGGTAGTTGTGCCAATGCCGTCTGCCAATTGAGCGGTTTGCCGGCTTCGCGCAATACCTGCGTCTGCAGCCCGGAAAGCCGGATAGCGGCAATGTTGACGCTGCTGTCCTTGAGGCTGATCTGTCCGCCCTGCAAGCTGAGATTGGCCAGAGTGGCAAGCGGTTGCGGAGAGCGTGCCGATTGCAGCATGGTTTTGCCGAGCTCGGCCGTAAAGTCGCGAATGGCGATGCCGCCGTCGGCATTGCCGATGGCGCCGCCCAGATTGATACCGGCAATCGATGCACTCAAGGGATGGACGAAGGTTTGATCGGTATAGGCAATCTGCCAGTTCTGCAAACGCAGGCTGCCGACTTCGAATCCGAAAGGTTTCTGCTCAGCGGTTGCCGCGTTCCCGGTAATCGCTTCTGCTGACACGACTTCTGCTGGAACGTCAGTGGCGGCAGGTGCTGTTTTTGTATCAGGGCTTTCTGTATCGAGCGTTGGCGTGTCGGATGCTGGCGTCACGGGCGCTGTCGTGTCTTCAACCGGGGCGAGCCGCTGCCAATCGAAATTGCCGTCTTTTGCCCGCATAGCGCTGAGTGCGCCATCCTTGAGCAGGATCTCGGCAATCTTGAGCTGGTTTTGTTCGGTGTCGAAACCAACACCGGTGACATCGGCGACAGGCAGGTTGAAGAGGCTGCGGCCATCTTGCGTCAAGGCCAGTTGCTTCGCCGAGAAGCTCAAGTCCTGGAAGCGCAGCTGCGCGCCGTCGCGCATGGAGAAATCCAGCGTCGGCAGTTGCATATCGGCTTCGACCAGGGCGAATTTGGCACCGCCGTTCAGATCGGCTGTGGTATCAGTCAATTGAATGGCGATGTCGCTAAGATGCGCTTGCGGTACCGGTTCGGCACCCCCTTCAATCAGGGAGAAGTCGTAGCTGAAGCTGCTGTTCAAGCGGCTGCCGTTGAGCCGGAAGGGCAGGGACTGCGCATCGACGATCTGCATCAGCTTGGCCAGATTGATCTGCTGGATATCGACCGCGCCTTTGGAGGCCAGCGGATTCAGGGCCAGATCGCCTTTCCATTTCAATACGCCGCCCTGCTCCGGCAGCTTGGCCGACAGCAGATAATCGCCGCGGCTTTCGGGAAGGGTGGACAGGCCTTCCAATTCCAGCCCCAGCGGTTGCAGTACGGTCTTGAACGGTTGCGGACGATTGCGATCGGTATAGGCGATATTGCCGCGTTCGATCAGGATGTGATCGATGATTACACGTGCGGGCTCGCTATCGTCCTCCGGCGCCTTGTCTTCGTTGAGCTTGGCGATCAGGGCGGCCCAGTTGAAACTGCCGTCGGGCGCAATGTCCATGACCACTTGCGGCGCGGTCAATCGCACGTCCCGCAACCGCCAGGCGAACTTGAACAGGCCATTGCTTTCGAGATCGACGAACAGGCGTTCGAATCCTGCCAGCGCCGACCCGTCCGGACGTGTCAGGCGCAAGTTGTCCACGGTCAGGCTCAGGCGCAAAGGGTCGAATTTCACGCGTTCCACCGTCATGCGGCTGGCGAGCTTGTTCTCGGCCACCCATGGCAGGAGGCGTCTGGCAATGGGATCGACGGCGAAATAGGCGAACAGGAAATAGGCGAGCAACAGGCCGGCCAGTATCAGGAACGGTTTGGCCGTCAGTATTTTTTTTAGTTTCAGATTCACATCGCCTCCGCTGTCGCCCTGGCTGATTATTATTGCCGGCTTATCTGGATTGCTGTTTTCATTGCCCAACCCGGCTGCTAATGTTGCTGCGAGCTTTATCTTGCTCGAAGATTTTCGCTAGAATCTTCCCAGGCAGCATCAATGAGCAGCTTTTTCGACTAATTTTATGGATAGGATCATTATGCTAAAAGAATTCAAGAATTTTGCCATGCGCGGCAACGTGATCGACATGGCGGTCGGTATTATCATTGGTGCCTCATTCGGCACCATCGTCAAATCGCTGGTAGATGACGTCATTATGCCTCCGATCGGCTTGCTGTTGGGCAATGTGGATTTCAGCGATCTGTTCATCGTGCTGAAGGAAGGCGCGACGGCGGCGCCCTATGCCACGGTGGAAGCGGCCAAGGCAGCCGGGGCAGTCACGCTCAATTACGGCCAGTTCATCAACAATGTCGTCAGCTTTCTTATCGTGGCGTTCGCCGTGTTTCTGCTGATTCGCACCATCAATCGTATGCAAAAGCCGGCCGAGCCGGCGCCGCCGGCTGCTACGCCAGAAGATGTGCTGCTGCTGCGCGAGATTCGCGACGCGCTGAAAAAATAGCCGAGCGGCATCACGCCAGGAAAGAAAAAGGCGGCTCTGGGCCGCCTTTTCATTGATTCACTAGAGAGCTGAGTCGCAGATCAGATGCTGATTTCCGGCGTGAATTGCGGCAGCTCCTGCATTTCGTCGTTTGGAGCATCAGGCTCTGGCGTGATGGGCTCGCTGCTGATCTCTTCACCATCATGGTTCATGAATACCACCATCACCACCTTGTCGCCGACAAAATCGAGCTCGGTAGTCGGGTAGTAATCGCCGCTGTCGTCGGCCGTATTGATGTAGTGGTAATGCCAGATTGAAGCGACGACCTCGCCCGTACGCGGGTTCTGGATATCGCTGCGCTTGCTCGGCTCGCCCAGCTGCTCGAGAATCGTGTTCTTCTCGAATTTATCGATGGACAGGACGAAATCCCGCTCGGCAGTGGGAATTTCGCTCGGCGCCTCCTGCTGTGGGGGCGCTTCATTCGCGTCGGCAATCGCGGTGCCGGACAGGGCTAAAAACAGGGCCAGCAGAAAAGCTCTCATAACCTGACTCCTTAAGAGGTTGGGTATCCTTATTTGGAGGGGTGGTTGCGAGAAGAAGTTCCGCCGCGAAACCTATGGTTCCTCGGACTCAGCCGCTTCCGGCAATAGCTCGACCAACAGCGAATGCAGCCGGCGGCTATCGGCGCGCACTACGGTAAAACTGAGATTGTCGAAGGTGATTTCTTCGCCGCGTTTGGGCAGGTGGCCGAACTTGCTGACGACAAGGCCGCCGATGGTGGAAAACTCCTCGTCGCTGAAGTCGGTGCCGAGGGCGTCGTTGAAATCGGCAATCTCGGTCAGCGCTTTCACGCGGTAACGGCCGTTGATGTCGCGGATGATGTTGTCTTCGGTCTCGTCGAAGTCGTATTCGTCTTCGATGTCGCCGACGATCTGTTCCAGCACGTCCTCGATCGTCACCATGCCGGCGA